>JBIKWX010000328.1:0-3499 GCA_044356095.1 Roseomonas sp. | reverse complement strand
CGTGAGCGCCATCTGGTATGCGGCGGGCGATAAATCCGCTGATTTTTCCTGGTATACGCGCCGCGCGACGCTGGCTGCCATCTACAGCGCCACCTTGGCCTTTTGGCTGAGCGGGCGGGGCGATGGCCTTGAATCGGCGCTGGAATTCCTGGATCGGCGGCTGGCGGATCACGCCTGTTTCCAGAAGCGCCTGGCGCGCTTCAAGCCGCGCGCTGCCTGATCAGGCGCTTCGGTTTCCTTCGCGCGGGTGAACCCCTATATGCGCTGAAGGGGTCATTTGCGGTGGCCGATTCGCTGCCCTTTGACGAGGAGAGGAAGAATCCCATGGGTTTGAAGCGCTTGCTCTTGGCGGCGATGGCGCCGGTTCTGGTGGCCGGACCGGTTTTGGCGAATACCTGCATGCGTCCGGAAGAACGGAAGGCCGCCGATGCCTGGGCCATGAACAGTTATCTTCGCGTGATCGGCATGCAGTGCAAGGTAGATCGGGCACGCATGATTGACGCATTCCAACCCCATAGCGGCGAACTCTCGACCGCCGCCAATGTGCTGCAAGGCTATTTCCGACGCGCCCATGCCGGCGCAGGTCAGACCCGGTTCGACCAGTATTACACCAATATCTCTCAGGATCACGCCATGGATGCGACCCGGTCGGGGTCCTATTTCTGCCGTGACGCCGAAGTGATCCTGCAACAGGTCAGGGCGCTGCCCCCTGGCCAATTGGCGCAATTCTCCGTCAGGCAGAACATTATCCAGCCGATTTCGGCGCCTGATTGCGCCGCTGGGGCTGCCCCGCGGCGTTGACGTGCCAGCGCGCCGCCTGTTGCGGTGGCGCGCAGCTTCCAGACAATTGAACAAAATCCAGCGCCATCGCCGCAGGGCGTTGGTCCAGAAATCAGCGCGATTTGAGTGACATTGGCTGGGGGACCTGGATTCGAACCAAGGCTGCCCGGGTCAGAGCCGGGAGTTCTACCGCTAAACTATCCCCCAAGGGTCGCGCGTCATAGCACCGTGCCTTGCGCGCTTCAACTCGCCCCCTCAAAACCGCTTGCCCTTGGGGCCAGATATCCCGATCATAGCCTGACCGTCCCAAAGGGACGGCAGAAAAGGGATCATGACCGAAGCCGCCCCGCCTCTTGCCCGAGATGCCGAAACCGCCCCCGCCTATGCGCGGGCGGAAGCGCTTGGTGCGGCCTATGCGGCGCTTGATCTCGGCACCAATAATTGCCGCCTGCTGATCGCCTCCCCCAATGCGGCGGGGTTTCGCGTGCTGGATTCCTTCAGCCGCGTCGTGCGGTTGGGTGAAGGGCTCGGCAGCAGCGGGCAGCTTTCCACGGCCTCCATGGACCGTGCCTTGGCCGCTCTTGGCGCCTGCGCCGATAAGCTCGGCCGCCGTCCCTTGCGCGGGTTTGAGGCGGTGGCGACCGAAGCCTGCCGCCAGGCCAGCAATGGCGCTGCCTTCATTGCGCGGGTGGAAGCCGAGACCGGCATCAGGCTCCGGATCATCACGGGGCGGGAGGAAGCGGAACTCGCCATGGAATCCTGCGCGGCCTTGCTGGAACCCGGCGATCGGCGCGCGTTGTTGTTCGATATTGGTGGCGGCAGCACGGAAATCGCCTGGATCCGCGCCGCCGCCCGCCCCGGCGATGTGCCGGAGTTGATTGGCTATATCTCGCTGCCCATCGGTGTGGTGACCCTCGCTGAGCGCTGTGGTGCGGCCTGTTTCACCGAAGCGGGCTTCTTCGCCGTGGTGGATGAGGTCGCAGCAAGGCTTGAAGCCTTTGATCGGCTGCATTGCATCGGCCAGGAAATCCATGCCGGCGGGGTACGCCTGATGGGCACTTCCGGCACGGTCACCACCCTTGCGGGCGTGGTCATGGCGCTGCCGCGCTATCGCCGCCCGCTGGTTGATGGCTCGACCCTTGATTGTGAGGCTGCCGATGCCGCGCTGGGTGATCTTTTCGCCATGGGCCGGGCGGAATTGGCCGCCCATCCCTGTGTCGGGCCGGAACGCGTGGATTACGTGCTGCCGGGCTGCGCGATTTACGCCGCCATCCGCCGCATTTGGCCGACACGGAGCCTGCGCGTGGCGGATCGCGGCCTGCGGGAGGGCATGTTGCTCAGGATGATGCGCGCGGATCGTGACGCGGCGCGCCGCAGCCCTCCTCGGCGCCGGTAAAACCCAAAGCATGGCCAAACCCAGCCCGCCCGGCAGCAGCCGCGGCCTGACCCAGCGCCTGCGCAGCGCCGAAGGCCGCAGCACCGCCAGCCAGAAATGGCTCAATCGGCAATTGAATGATCCCTATGTGCGCGCCGCCAAGGAACGCGGCCTGCGTTCCCGCGCGGCCTTCAAGCTGCTGGAGATGCAGGAGAAGGTGAAGCTCTTGAAGCCCGGCGCGCGCGTTGTTGATTTGGGTGCGGCACCGGGCGGCTGGACCCAGGTGGCGGTGGAAGCGGTCGGCCCGCGCGGCCAGGTGGTCGCTTTGGATATCCTGCCCATGGACCCGGTGCCGGGCGCCACCACGTTGCAAGGCGATTTCCAGGAGGAAGAGGCCGAGGCGCGCATCATCGCCTGCATGGGCGGCAAGGCCGATCTGGTGCTCTCAGACATGGCGCCCAATACCACGGGGCATGCGGCGACGGATCATTTGCGCATCATGGCGCTGGCCGAATTGGCGCTTGATTTCGCGCTGAAGGTGCTGGCGCCAGGTGGCGGATTTGTTGCGAAAGTATTTCAAGGCGGGTCCGAGAAGGACATGCTGGCGACATTGAAGCGCCATTTCGCGACCGTGCGTCATGTGAAGCCACCGGCCAGCCGGAAGGAATCCGCCGAATTATATGTGGTGGCGAGCGGCTTTCGTGGCTGAGCACGCGCCCGCGTGATTGCGCCGCATGAATTGAAGGACTAAGGAGGGTCGCCAAGGTAGCGCAACGCGAAAGCCCAACCATGGCCAATGAATCCCCCTCCCCTGCTTCCACGTCTTTTGGCGCCATGCCGATCTTGGAGGCATACGCGTTTGACGATGTGCTGTTGGTGCCGGCCTATTCCACCGTGCTGCCGGCGCAGACGGGCACGCATACACGCCTCACCAAGGAAATCCGGCTGAATATTCCGCTGATGTCGGCGGCGATGGATACGGTGACGGAAGCACCGATGGCGATTGCCATGGCGCAGGCCGGCGGCATTGGTGTGATCCACAAGAATTTCTCGCCAGAAGATCAGGCTGCTCAGGTGCGGCAGGTGAAGAAATTCGAATCCGGGATGGTGGTGAACCCGCTCACGGTGCATCCGGACCAGACGCTCGCTGAAGTGCGCGCGCTGCAGGACCGGCATCGCATCAGCGGCATTCCGGTGGTGGAACGTGGCTCTGGCCGACTGGTTGGCATTATCACCAATCGCGATGTGCGCTTCGCGACCGATCCCAATCTGCGCGTTTATGAGCTGATGACGCGGGAGAATCTCGTGACAGCCTCCCCCGATGTCACGCCGGATGAGGCGCGC
>JBIKWX010000327.1:0-3512 GCA_044356095.1 Roseomonas sp. | reverse complement strand
ATGGCCGAAGAACCAGAACAGATGCTGGAACAGCACCGGATCCCCGCCGCCTTCCGGCTTGAAGAAGGCCGTGCCGAAATTGCGGTCCGTGATCAGCATGGTGATCGCACCCGCCAGCACCGGCACCGCCAGCAGCAGCAGGAAGGCCGTGACCAGCATGGACCAGACGAACAGCGGCATCTTGTGCAGCGTCATGCCAGGCGCGCGCATGTTGAAAATGGTGGTGATGAAGTTGGCCGCGCCCATGATGGATGAAGCACCCGCCAAATGGAGCGAGAACAGCGCCAAATCCATCGCCGGGCTGGAATGGAATTGGCTATCGGACAGCGGCGTGTAGATCGTCCAACCCGCGCCGGGACCTTCACCCACGAAAAGGCTCGCTGCCAGCAGCAAGAAGGCCGGTACCAGCAACCAGAAGGAGATATTGTTCATGCGCGGGAAGGCCATATCCGGCGCCCCGATCATGATTGGCACGAACCAATTGCCGAAGCCACCAATCAGCGCCGGCATGACCACGAAGAACACCATGATCAGGCCATGGGCGGAAATATAGGCATTCCACATCTGGCCATCGGCGAAAATCTGCATGCCGGGATACATCAGTTCCAGGCGCATCAGCAGCGAAATGCCAATCCCCACAACCGCCGCAACCAGCGAGAAGATGATGTAGAGCGTGCCGATATCCTTGTGGTTCGTCGAAAAGAACCAACGGGACACGAAGCCCGGCGTGTGATCGTGATGATCGTCGTGATGGGCGTGCGAAGTGGTTGCCATGTTTTTCTTCCCTGAACCGCGCCTTACCGGCGGGCCTCCGCGATCTGAAGTTGCTCCTGAGCAGCGGGCGCAGCGGCTATCGCCGGCGCGCTGCCATCAGCCTGGGCAAAGCGCTTCTGCGCATCAGCAACCCAGGCATCGAATTCGGCGCGCGGCAGGGCGCGCACGGCAATCGGCATGAACCAGTGATTCGTGCCGCAAATCTGATTGCACTGACCGTAGAAAATGCCGGGACGATCGGCGCGCATCCAGGTTTCCAGCGTGCGGCCCGGAATGGTGTATTTCTGAATGCCAAGCGCGGGGACGAAGAAGGAATGGATCACATCATGCCCCGTGGTCAGCACGCGGATATTCGCGCCAACAGGGATAACAAGCTGATTATCCACATCCAGCTTGAAGATCTGCCCCGGCTTCAGATCGGCTTCTTGCAGCGGGTAGCTGTCAAAAGTGAAATTGCCGTGATCCGAATAGGTGTAATTCCAGTACCACTGACGGCCCTGCACGGTGATGGTCATATCCGCATCCACCGCGCGATCCTGGAAATAGAGCAGGCGGAAGGACGGGATCGCGATCACCACCAGGATCAGCACCGGGATCACGGTCCAGGCAATCTCAAGCCCGGTGTGATGGCTGGTCGTGGAGGGCACCGGGTTACGCGCCGCGCTGAAGCGCCACACGCAATAGGCCAGCAGGATCAGCACGAAAATCGTGATCACCGTAATGATCGCGAAGACCATGGTGTTGAAGGATGAAATGCGTTCCTTGATCACCCCGCCGGAGGGCTGCAAGCCCATGCCCCAAGCGGCTGGCGCGCCAACCATCGTCTCTGCCAGGGCTGGCACCGTCAGCACCACACCCATCGCCAGCACCGCGAGGCTCGCCAAAAAGCGACCCATGCCGAATGCCCGGCACTTTGCCTTGAAAACCTTCATCAACCCATCCCTTATCGGTCGCGAAAAACGCGCCGTTTCAAGATATTAACCGCCGGTTCACCAGGGCCAAACACCCCGGAGTCCCAATTGAGGCCGGACCATAATCGGCCCCCCCGCACCGCACAAGGGCAGGGGAAGCACAAAAGCCGCATAATCCGCACGAAGCCGCCTCAGGCCTCATTATCCGCGGCTTCTTCCTCACTGATGTGGTCAACCATATCGGCCAGCATGGACCGGATATGCTCATCGCCGACCACATAGAAAACCTGCCGCCCGCGCCGGTCCGCCTGTAACAGGCGCGCCGCGCGCAACAGGCGCAAATGATGCGACACCAGGGAGGGCGAAATACCCAGCTTTTCCGCCATTTCATTCACCGCCGCCGGCGCATCCCGGCAGGCCAGGATGATCTTCAGGCGCGTCGGGTCGCTCATCAGCCGAAAGGTCTCGGCCAATTCCACCACCAAATCATCACCAATCCGAAAACGCCCCCGCATGGGATCATCGCCGCTGTTTCAGTCTGAACATGGCCTCGGCAGGTTGGATTCCGCAAGGCGGGGCGCAGGGGGCTTGACGGCGGGGTACGTAGGGCCAAGCTTATCCACAGAATAAGCCTCTGAAAAACAAAGGATATATGCAGAAATGAACAGGTGTTCAGCCATTGGCAGGCGGGGCCTTGGCCTTGGGCTATTGGCGCTGACGCCCATCACGGCGCGGGCCCAGAACCGCGCCCAGCCCCGCGCGCTGTCAACTGTTGCCATGGTGGGCGATCTGGTGCGCGAGATCGGCGGAGGCAGCATCCGCGCCGAAACGCTGATCGGGGAAGGCGTGGACCCGCATTTGTTTCGCCCAACCCGGGCCGATACGGCGCGGCTGCTGGCCGCCGATATCATTTTCGCCAATGGCCATCGGCTGGAAGGCCGCATGGGCGATGTGCTCGCCCGCGCCGCCGCCAATGGCAAGCCGGTGGTCATGGTGGCAGAAAGCCTGCCGCGCACGAGCCTCCGCGCCAATCCGGAATACCCTGATGCGGCCGACCCGCATGTCTGGATGGACCCGGTCTTATGGGCCGAAGCGGCGGGGAGCATCGCCGCCGGGCTTTCTCGGCTGATCCCCGACCAAGCCAATGTTTTCGCCGCCAACCTGGCCGCGCTACGCAGCCGCCTTGCCGCCCTGCATGATTATGGCGCGCGGGTGATGGGCAGCATCCCGCCGCGCCAGCGCCTTTTGGTCACCGCGCATGATGCCTTCGGCTATTTCTCCGCGCGATACGGGCTGGAAGTGGACAGTATCCAGGGGCTTTCCACCGAATCGGAAGCTAACCTCGCGCGGATCGAGGCCATTGTGCGCAGCCTGGTGGAACGGCGCATCCCGGCGGTCTTTGCCGAAACCTCGGTCCCGGATCGCGCCGTGCGGGCGCTGATTGAAGGCGCCGGGGCGCGCGGGCAGCGTGTGGCCTTGGGTGGCACATTGTTTTCCGATTCCATGGGCAAGCCCGGCACCTATGAAGGCACCTATCACGGCATGCTGGATCACAACTTCACCACCATCGCCCGCGCGCTTGGCGGTGAGGCGCCGGCGCGCGGCATGCTTGGCAGGCTTGGTGCCGCATGAGCATCGCAGCGCCCGCACCGCTCGCCATCACGCATCTCACGGTCGCTTATGGTGACAAGACGGTGCTCTGGGACATCACCTGGCAGGCAGCACCGGGGCTGACGGCGATTGTCGGGCCGAATGGTGCCGGCAAATCCACGCTGCTGCGCGCCGCGCTCGGCCTGATCCCGAGCATCGCCGGCGAATCGCGTTTCT
>JBIKWX010000089.1:0-12239 GCA_044356095.1 Roseomonas sp. | reverse complement strand
AGGAGATGTCCCATGCTGTCAGCCGATCAGATCCAGAAGCTTTATCCGCGCGCCGCCGGAGAACACCTCGCGGCCTTTGCGTCGCAATCAGATGGCCTGCTCCGTGGCTATGGCATGTCGCGAAAGCCCATCCGCCTGCAATTCTTCCTGGCACAAATGGGCCATGAATCCGCAGGTCTCACGCATACTGAGGAGGATTTGAGTTATCGCGCTGAAAGGCTGTTGCAGATTTGGCCAAGGCGTTTTGCAAGCGTGGCCGATGCGGCGCCCTATGCCCGCAACCCGCAGAAACTCGCGGAATTCGTCTATGGCGGGCGGCGCGATCTGGGCAATAAGCTTCCCGGCGATGGCTGGATGTTTCGCGGCCGGGGCTATATCCAGCTCACGGGCCGGATCACCTATGCCGAAGTTGGCGCCATTGCAGGGCTTGATTTGGAAAGCCAGCCGGAGTTGGTCGCAAGCCCCGATCATGCGCTGCATGTCGCTTGCGCCTTTTGGGAATGGAAGGGCCTGAACAAGGTTTGCGACACGGGCGATTTTGAAGCCGTCACGCGCCGCGTCAGCGGTGGGGTGCATGGGCTGCAGGATCGGCGGGCCTGGCTGGATAAGGTGCGGCGCGTGTTGGCCGAACCGCCGGCGCCGGAAAATCAACCAGCGCCCGGGCTTGCCGTTGCCGTGCAGCGCGCCTTGCAGGCGCGGGGCTACACGGAAATCGGCGCCGCGGATGGCGATATCGGGGTGCGCAGCATTGCCGCCATTACGCGGTTCCGGCTTGCCCAAGGTCTGCCGGCTGGGCTGATTGACAAGAAATTACTGACCGCGCTTGGGGTTTCGGCTTGACGCTTCACCGCGGGGATGGCGGCGTCGCTTATCCCCGCGCCACCGCCTCCGCAATCCGCGCCGCATTCAGCGCGGCCCCAAGCCGCACATCATCGCCAACTGCCCATAGCGAAAGCCCCTCAGGCAGCGTCGCATCGCGCCGGATGCGGGAGACATAGATCATATCCTCCCCCACAATCTCAGCGGGGCTGGCATAGCCGCCATCATCGCGCCGATCGAGCAGGCTGATCCCTGGCGATTTCCGCAATACTTCCCGCGCATCGCGTTCATTGATCGGGCGGTCGAAGGCGATATTCAGCGCCATGCCAAGGCCAAGCATCACGGGCACGCGCACGCAGCTGGCCGCCACCTGAATATCGGGGCCGAGGAGCTTGCGGGTCTCAACACCCAGCGCCCATTCTTCCCGCGTCGCGCCATCGGCCATGAAGCGGTCAATATGCGGAATGACATTGAAGGCGATCTGCTTGGTGAAATACTGCGCTTCCGGATTGTCATTCACAAAAATGCCGCGCGTCTGGGACCAGAGCTCATCCATGCCTTCCTTGCCCGCGCCGGAGGCCGGCTGATAGGTCGCCGCCACCACGCGCCGCACGCCGGCCGCTTCATGCAAGGGCTTCAGGACCATGGCCAGGATCAGGCTCGCGGGCAGCGGGCAGGCGATGATCCGCCGTTTTTGTGCCTTCGCCAAAGCAGCGTCATTCACGCCAGCCACCACCAGGGGCACATCGGGTTCCAGGTGGAAATGCCCGGAAAGGTCAATCGCCATCGCCCCAGCGGCGGCCGCGCGCGGCACCTCCACCGCCGCCAGCTTGGCGTCACAGGCGAAAATCGCGATTGTCGTGCCGGCAAAATCAAACCGCGCCACATCGCGCGTCTTGAGCACAGCCTTTTCGCCCCAGGAAATCTCGGCCCCCGCAGCGCGACCTGCGGCCAGGGCCACCATTTCAGCCCCAGCCAGGCTGGTTTCCGCCAGGCAGCGCAGAATTTCGCGCCCGATCAGGGAAGGGGCGCCAATAACGGCGATACGATGAGCCATACGTCAATTCCTAAAACCTTCGCCATGTTTAGCCGCAATCGCGCCAAGCCGCACGGGCCTTAACCGGCTCGTAGCGAAATGGCGGCAATATGGCTCCTGGACTCCAGGATGCGCCATGAAAGCTGATCTTCGCCTACCAGCCCTTGCCGTGATGCTCTTGCTCGCCCAACCCGGTTTGGCGGCGGCGGAGCAGGATATCGCTGCTGGCCAGGCGGCGGGTTTTTTCATGGGGCTTGCGGCGGGGTTCCTGATTTGCCTGCTGCTGGGCTGCTGGGCGCTTTGGCACCAGCGCAACATGCTGACCGGCTTTGCCAGCAAGCTTTCGCGCCTGGCGGCGGGCGAAGCCGTGCCCCCCTTTGCCACGACTGAGGCCGAAGGCCCCTGGCGCCAGATTCTGACGGCGGCCGAGGCTTTGCGGCAGCGCCCAACACCCATCGCTGCGCCCTTGGCCCCTGCGCCGCTGGTCGCTGCCCCGGAAACCTCCCTCGGCGATCTGGCCGCCACCATTGAAGCCGAAACTACGGCCGCACTTGAAGATCTGGACCGCCGCGTTGCCATGCTGCGACGCAATTCCGCTGCCATGACCGAAGCGGCGGAAGGCGGCGCCCGCGCGGCGGAGGCTTCAGCCAGCGCAGCCTCCAAAGGGCGGATCAGCGCGCAGGAGGCGTCTCGGGGGGCGGATGAATTGGCCGGCGCGGCGGGGGAAATCGCGCAGCAAATGTCGCGCGCCGGGGAAGCCACGCGCGGCGTCATGCAGCGCACCGATGAAGCGCGGCGGATTTTCACGGAACTCACCAGCAGCGTGGATGAAATCGGCCAGGTGTCGCGCCTGATCGCGGAAATCGCCAGGCAGACCAACCTATTGGCGCTGAACGCCACCATTGAAGCGGCGCGGGCGGGTGCGGCTGGCAAGGGCTTCACCGTTGTGGCGGGGGAGGTAAAGAACCTCGCCAAGCGTACCGCGCAAAGCACCGAGGAAATCGCCGGGCGCATCGCCGCCATGCAGGCCGCCGCCAGCCGTGCCTTGGCTGCCATGGATGGCATTGGTTCTGCGGTCATCGAACTTGATGCGGTGGCCACCTCGGTTGCGGCGGCGGTCGAAGAACAATCCGCTACCACCGCCGAAATCTCTCGCGCCATTACCGGGGCCGCCGAGAATGCCGCCGATGTGGCGACCAGGATGGAGGCGCTGACGCAGGATTCCGGTAATACCGGTGAGGCCGCCTGGACCCTGCAATCGGGCGCGGATGAGCTGGCCGATGCCATCGCCGCCTTCCGGCAGAATCTGGGTGAGGCGCTGCGCGGGCGGCTGCCGGCCGCCAATCGGCGCCGTGAGGCGCGACTATCGCTTGGTGTGCCCGCCCGGCTGAATGCGACCGAAGGCGTGCTGTTGGATATCTCATCCGGTGGCGCGCTGTTCCTGGGGGGTACCGCGGATTTCACCGAAGGTGAGCTCCGCATTGACGCGCTGGGGCCGCCGCTTGGGGTGAGGCTCGTCTCACGCGCTGAGGGGCGGCTGCATCTTGCCTTCACGGACCCCGCCACGGCGCGGCAGGCTGTTGCGGCCTTATTGCAAGAAAATGAAAGTCTTGACATGCGGGCAGCGTGACCGCTTGCGCGTTTGCCAAGCGCGACCATTTCCGCCATGCCGGATTTCCGCCGCTTTCATCGTTATGATGCGCGGTTCAGCCCTTTCATCTTTCGGGAGCTTTGATAGATGCGTCGCCTTATCCTTTCCGCCGCCCTGCTGGCGGGTTTTGCCATCACCGCCCCGGCCTTCGCCCAGGATGCGGAGGCTGGTCAGCGCGTGTTCAACCAATGCCGCGCCTGCCACACCATTGATAAGGGCGGTCGCAATGGCGTCGGGCCCAATCTTTGGGGCGTTGTGGGTCGTAAGGCAGCCTCCATCGAAGGCTTCCGCTATTCTTCCAATATGCGGACCATCGCTGAGGGCGGCCATGTCTGGACGATTGAAAACCTGACTGCCTACATCACCAATCCAAAGGCGGTGGTGCCGCAGGGGTCCATGGCCTTTGCCGGGCTGCGCAATGAACAGCAATTGAAGGATCTGCTGGCTTATCTTTCCAAGCAGAAGGATTGATCGGAGCCAAGACAACTGCATGGCTGCAGTTCCAAGCGTGAGCGGGGCAAAACCCCGCTGACGCCCTCGTCCCAGGGCCAGACCTTCATCAGGCCATAAAGTACTTTGGCAGCGCCTCTGGTTTTGCGTACAAATCCTGATTCTTGGCCAAGCCAGCAAGTAATCTATCCACCGTCACCCGCACCCTCGGCGCCAGATAGAGCCTATGAGGATAGTGCAGTACGATTTCACGATCCCCCGCATCATGCACTTCCCCCAGCACCACCTTAAGCCGTTTGGTGCGCAAATAGGGCATGGCGTGATGCAGCCCAACTTGGGCAATGCCGGCATTCTCGACGGCCAAGCCAAGCAAGGCTTCGGGGTCAGATAGCCACAAGCGTGCCGTCAGCGGCGCCTCGATCGAGCCGCGCCGATCAGGCTTGCGGAAACGCCAAGGGACCTCCTCACCGCCCGATGACCGAACGCCAAGGAGATCATGCCGCTTAAGGTCGGCCATTGCTGAGGGCACGCCTTTTTCGCGCAGGTATTCGGGCGATGCCACCAATACGAGCGGGAGGCGCGCGATACGCCTGGCTATAAGGCTTGATCCCTCAATAACCCCACCACGGATAGCAATATCGAAGCCTTCGCTCAGCATATCAACAGCGCGATTATCCAGGCTGACTTCCACCTGGAGTTCCGGGTGTGCTGCCAAAAGCGCGGGCAAAAGAGGCAGCAAGTAGTGCCGACCAAAGGATACGCCAACCGAAATCCGTACCCGTCCAACCGCTGCACCGCGCGCATGACTGACCTCGGCCACAGCTTCATCCAGCGCCCGAAGAGCCGCCGCGGTACGGGCGCGGAACGCCTCACCTTCCGCAGTCAGCTTCAATTGACGGGTGGAGCGGTTGAAGAGGCGCACGCCCAATTGGCTCTCCAATCGGGCAATATTCTTGCTGACCGCAGCGGGTGTCAGGTTCAGCTTGCTGGCAGCCGCGGTGAAACTGCCAGCCGCCGCCGCTTCGGTGAAGGAAAACAGGCCATAAAAGTTTTTCATTTTATCCTCACAGTTGAAAATGATTCGATTTTTAAGGTGTTTTAGTCCGGAATGGCATCCCTTAAAACTGGCCTCACCTACAATCCTGTCCAACCTTGTGAAGGAGATCACACATGAAAAACCGGCTCCTTGTTACCGGCGCCACCGGCAATATCGGCACCGAACTCGTCAAGGCTCTGCGCGCCCGCAACGCCGATTTCGCTGTCATGACCAGTAAAGCTGGCAGCGCCCCAGCCGACGTGACTGGGGTGCAGGGCGATTTCATGGATCGCGCTTCCCTGGCCCGGGCTTTTGCCGGCGTTGATACGCTCTTTCTGCTTTTCCCCATGGTGCCGGAGATGCCGATCATGGCTGCCAATGCCGTGGCCGCAGCCAAGGCAGCGGGCATCAAGCACATCGTTCGTTCGTCAGGCGCGGGGGCTGATGCGCATAGCCCCGCCGCCATCGCAAAGGTGCATGGTGAGATTGATGCGTTGGTGAAGGCAAGCGGGATTCCCTATACGCTGCTGCTGCCCACAAGCTTCATGCAGAACACCATCAACTTCTATGGTTCTTCGATCAGGGAAGGCGCGCTCTATGCTCCGCGTGGCAATGGTGCGATGGCGGTCATTGACGTCCGTGATATTGCAGCGGTCGCCGCCGAAACATTGACCAATCCAGCGGCGCATGCGGGTCGCAGCTACACGCTCTCTGGCCCGGAAGACCTGACTGACGCGCAAATGATGTCCTTGATTGCGCATGAAATTGGTCGTGAGATAAAATATATTGATGTTCCCGAACAGGCCGCGCTGGATGCCATGACCAAGATGGGAATGCCGCCAATAGTGATCGAGTGGCTCATGAGCCTGAACCATGTGATCAAGCAGGGCTCGGCAGCGGGTGTCTCGCCAATGGTCCGGCAGATCACCGGGCGCGAACCGCGCCGCTTTGAGGATTTCGTCCGAGAGCATGCCGCGGCCTGGAAATAGGACCCAGCAAAACAGTGCCTTGGAACTCTCGCCAGCGAGAGCGCCAAGGCGCTGAAAACACAGCAAGCCCAGACCATCATGGTGGGCCTGCTCGGCGCTATCCCATGGCTGCCTGGTTCAAAAGCTTACAGGCGGCCAATGGGCGAAGGCTTCGCTTCAACCTGGGATATCAGTGGTGTCGTTCTAACGGCCAACGATCCGCGCATTGGCGACAATGGCGCGCATCTTGTCATTGGCGGTCGCTCCCGCTTCCACCGCGGCAATGGCGCGGGCTTCGGCGGCGCGCACGGCGGCGAGTTTTTCCAGCACCACCTCTGCCTGATCCTGCGGCACCACCACAACGCCATCCGCATCGCCCACAATGATATCGCCGGGGCGCACATGTTGTCCGCCAAGTGTGACTGGCGCACCGACCGCCGCCGGGCCATTGGCCGCCGGTGAGGCAGGCATGATGCCGGCGGCAAAAAGCGGCAGGCGGGACGCGACAATCCCGGCACGATCACGCGCCAGGCCATCAGTGACGAAGGCGGCGACACCCTTATTGTGCATCATGCCGGCGACCAGGTCTCCGATCACGGCGGTGGCAGTATAGGCATCATTCGCGACCACAATCACATCGCCCGCTTCGGCTTCCATCAGCGCGCCAAAAACACCGACCACATCGGCGGGATAGGCGAGTGCGGTCAGTGCTGTGCCGACAAAAACCGCATTGTCCGGGTCCATCGGCTTGATGCGATAATCAAGCGCGCCGCGCCCATCCATGGCATCCACCAAATGGGATGTCTGCGCGCCGCGAAAGGCTTCAATCAGCGCACGGTCAGGGCGGCGATGGCCGCGATGGATGGTGAGCAGCGGGGGGTTATCGAGCATGGTTGTCTCCTCCTGGCGCGGGCATAGCATGGGCGTGACGATTGCCCGAGAGCTTGTCTGCGTGGCTCTCGGCGGGCTTCCACAAAAGCGTTCAGGGAATGCGCGCAAGTAAGGCTATGCGCAAATGCCGAGGCGCCGCCCTGGCGTTGCAGCGCTGATCGCTTACCGCATCAGCGCCGCCTGATAGGCCGCTGCATCCGTCACCAAGGCCTGGGCGAAATCCGCATCCCGCTCAATCCCATCCAGCCCGGGGCAGGTCTCACGCAAGGCGGTGGCTTCCAAACCCGAAACCGGCGGGCGGAGCGCGCGCAGCCGCGCCAGCACCGCGCCCATCGGCTGCTGCCCGGCGCGCAAGGCTGCCAGGGCAGTCGCCGCAGCCTCATCCCCGCCCGAGGTGCAAAGTGCCGGCAATAGCCCCGCCCCCTGCAATGGCCAGCCAGAGGGCATGACAATGCGCGACCAGCTCAGCTGCAATTCCCCGCCATTCGGCAAGGGCAGCAGGATTTGCACCAGGCCCTTGCCCTGGGTGCCGGTGCCCAGCACCGCCGCCCGGCCGCGTTCCGCCAAGGCCGCCGCCAGGATTTCCGCGGCCGAGGCCGTCCGCCCATCCACCATCACCACAATGGGCCTGCCCTGCGCAAGGTCCGTGTCGGAGGCGCTGTAGCGCCGATTGGCCTCCGGATGGCGCCCGGCAGTGCCCACAATCTCCCCGGCATCAAGGAAGATATCCGCCACCGCCACCGCCTGGGTCAGGATGCCGCCGCGATTGCCGCGCAAATCCATGACAAGGCCGCGCGGCGGGCTGGCCCTGGCGAAAGCGGCTTCCACAAAGCCTGCCACCTGGGCCGAGGTCAGCGCGGTAAAGCCCGAGACGCGCAAATGCAGCACGCCATCGCGGGTTTCTGCCGTGACCGTTTCCACGCGCTGCGCCACGCGACGCAACGTCACATTGCGCCGGCGCCCGGCGCGCTGCGTCACCAGCGTCACCTCGGTCTCGGCAGCGCCTTCCAACAGTAATTCGGCGCCGGGCAGGTCATTGGCGAAGACCATTTCATCATCCACGGTCACCAGCCGATCACCCACGCGTATGCCGGCCGCTGCCGCCGGGCTATCGCGCGTGACGGCAGCCACCAGCACCTGTCCGCGCTGCGCCGAAAGCCTAAGGCCGACACTGCCCTGACCAAGGCGGCGTTCCCGCGCCAACTGCGCTTCTTCCGGCGTCACATAGCGGCTGAAGGGGTCAAGATGGCCGAAAATGGCGGAGAAGCCAGCGCGCAGCAGCCTATCCCGTCCTTGATCGCGAATGGCGGGTGAGGCTGCCCAGGCAGCCTCCTGAAACGGCATGAGCGCTTCAGCAGCCGTCATGCCAATCGCTTCCGGTTTGCCGCGCGCGGAATCGCTCGGCAGCACGCGGCTGATCAAGGCGCGGCGCGCGCGCATCAGGCGCAATTCGCGCCCCTGCCGTTCAACCCGAAGGCTTGGATCATGCGCCGTAAAACCCGCAAGGCCCCAAGTGATCAGATCACTCGGCAGCGCGCGTTCCATATGCCGGTCCAGAATGGCGGCGAAGCCGGCGGCGAAAACCGCCTGCATTTCCTCACGCGGGAAGGGGGCGATGGCTTCATGCACCCCAGCGCGCGGGACTTCCTGCGCCAAGGCCGCGCCCAAAGGCAGGGCGGAAGCAAACAGCAGGATCAGAAAAGCAAGTGAGGCAACAACGCGCGTGCGGGTGCTCAGCGCCGCCCACGCCGTGGTGGCGCGGGCCGACCACCGCGTTTCAGTATGCCTTGCATGATGTGAAACACCATCCCACCCGTGCGCGCGGTCGCTTCCCGAAGCCGCACTTCCACAGACTGACCCAAAGTAAAGGTCAGACCTGTCCTGCGACCAGCCAGGCGCTGCGTGGCTTCGTCCTGATCCCATCTATCATCCGGCAATGAGCCAAGCGGTACGATTCCGCTCGCGCCATTCTCCTCCAAAGTGACAAAGAGGCCGAAGCGTGTCACCCCAGAAATGCGTGCGGCGAATAAATTTCCCACGCGCTCTGACATATATGCCGCAAGGTAGCGATCAACCGCGTCACGTTCGGCGGCCGCCGCGCGCCGTTCGGTCGCGGTGATGTGTTCGCCGGTTTCCAAAAACCGCGCCGCTTCCACTTCCGCCAAGCCATCACTGCCAAGTTTCAAGCCCCGGATCAGCGCGCGATGCACAAGCAAATCGGCATAGCGCCGAATGGGTGAAGTGAAATGCGCATAGCGCGCCAAAGCGAGGCCAAAATGCCCGAGATTCTCCGGCGCATAAGCCGCCTGGGATTGGCTCCGCAGCACGGTTTCATGCACCAGGCGTTCCTGTGGGCTTTCCTTCACCTGCGCCAATAATGCGGCGAAGTCGCGCGGATGCAGCCGATCTCCGGGCGGCAGCGACAATTCCATGCTGCGCAGAAATTGCCTGAGCCCTTCCAGCTTCAAATCCGAAGGCCGGTCATGCACGCGATACATGCAGGGCTGGATCAGGCGTTCCAATTCCTCCGCCGCGCAGACATTGGCGGCGACCATGAATTCCTCAATGAGCCGATGGGAATCGAGCCGCGCGCGCGGCACCACCGCCGTCACGTGCCCCTTGTCATCCAGCAGCACGCGGCGTTCCGGCAGATCGAGATCAAGCGTGCCGCGCGCCTCACGCGCTGCCAGCAAGGCGCGGAAGGCGCCATAGAGGCTTGCCATATGGCCTGGCGCCAAGCCTTCCGGTTCGGCGCCAGCCTCAAAACGCGCCTGCGCCTGTTCATAGGTGAGCCGCGCGGCGGAGCGCATGATGCCGCGCCCGAAGCGGTGCGCGGTCTTTCGCCCCGCGCCATCAAAGCGCATTTCAACAAAAAGGCAGCCGCGATCTTCGCGCGGGCGCAGGCTGCACCAGCCATTCGAAAGCGCCTCGGGCAACATCGGCACCACGCGATCGGGGAAATAGACCGAATTGCCCCGCGCCCAGGCTTCGCGGTCCAGATGGCTATCGGGGCCGACATAATGCGCGACATCGGCAATGGCGACCGTGACCTTCCAGCCGGCGCCATCGGCTTCGGCATGGACGGCGTCATCGAAATCCCGCGCATCATCGCCATCAATCGTGACCAGCGGCAGGTCGCGCAGATCAACGCGCCCGCGGGCGGTGACACCCTTCGCGGCTTCGGCTTCGCGCAAGGCTTCGGCGGGGAAGACATCGGGAATGCCATGGGCATGGATGCAGATGAGTGAGACCGAGCGCGGTTCGCCCATGACCCCCAGGCTTTCGACAATGCGAGCCGGCTTCGGGCCAAAATGCCGCGTGGCGGGCAAGGGTTCTGCCAGCACAATATCGCCCGGCTTGGCGCTGCCTGCTTCACCAGGGGGCACGATCCATTCGCCCTTCTGACGCCGATCGGTCGGGATGATGCGCCCTTCCTCATAAACGCCCAGAATGCGCGCCGGCGCGCCGCCCGCGATGCGCTTGAAAGTGCGGCCTTCATATTTGCCGGCACCGATGGGCTTAAGGCGCGCGAGTACGCGTTCCCCAACCGCCAGCGCCGGGCGGCCCTTGCCTTCCGGGCGCATGTAAATGATGGGCGGGCGGCCTTCGCCTTCCCATTGCAGCGGGCGCGCGATGGGATCGCCATCCGGGTCGGTGCCGGTAATCTCCACCGGCGCCATATCCGGCAGGCGACCAGGCGCGATAATGGCGCGCTTGCCGGCGGGGCTTGATCCACCTTCTTCGGCCAAGTCGCGCATCATTTGGCGCAAGGCCGGGCGTTGGTCCGTGGTTAACCCAAAAGCGCGGGCGATTTCGGATTTCGTGACCCGGCCCTTGGCTTCCGCGATGAAGCCGCGCAACGCTGCCTTTGATGGAAGCTCGCCCTTCGTTTCAGCGGCTTGGCGCGCGGCTCCGCGACGCTTGGCACTGGCCGCCGGGCCTGAAGCGGCGCGGGATCGGGCCTTATGGCCTTTCACCGGCGGGCCGCGACGCGGCATCTCAACGGGTGCTCTTGCGTGCGGCGGGCTTGGCTTTGGCGGGCGCGGCCTTTGCCTTGGCAGCGGGTTTGGCCTTCGCCGCGACAGGCTTCGCTTTGGCGGCGGGCTTCGCCTTGGCCGGCGCGGCTTTCGCCTTGGCTACGGGCTTGGCTTTCGCGGGCGCTGCCGGGGCGGCGGCCTTGCGCGCGCCACCCTTGGCACCCTTGCGCGCCGCAGCACCGCGCGCCTGCATTTCCTTGCCCTTTTCGGCCAGCAGCGTGACCATGTCGGCAAGCTCGGCGTCTTCCATCGCCAAATCACGCGGCAGATTGGCGACGGTTCGTCCATGCTGCGCGTAAGGCCCAAAGCGGCCCTTGCGCACCACCACCATCTCCCCGTCCTTGGGGTGCGGGCCCAATTCGCGAATGCGCGACCGCGCATCGGCCAAAAGCACAATGGCGCGATTGAGCCCGATGGTCAGCACATCATCATCCTTGTCCAAGGATTTGAAGATGCTGCCACAGCGCACATAAGCACCGAAACGCCCAAGCCCGGCCGTGATTTCTTCCTGGCTTTCCGGGTCAATGCCGATCACGCGCGGCAGGGACAGCAAGCCAAGGGCCGCTTCCAGCGTCATGCCATCAGGGTTCTGCCCGGCAGCCAAGCTCGCGCGGCGTGGCTTGGTGGGCTTGCCCTTGGCATCCGTGCCGGGCTCACCAAGCTGCACATAAACCCCGTAAGGCCCGCGGCGCATCGTCACCGCCTGGCCCGTCGCGGGGTCCTTGCCCAATTCGCGATCCGCGCCGGCACCTTCACCCTGCGCCGGGCCAACGCCGAAGGGGCGCGTATAGCGGCATTCAGGGTAGTTGGAGCAACCAATAAAGGCGCCGCCGCGCCCAAGCCGCAGGCCAAGCCGGCCCGCCGAACAACTCGGGCAAACGCGCGGGTCCGTGCCATCGCCGCGCGCGGGGAAGATATGCGGCCCCAAATCCTCATCCAGCGCGTCAATCACATCGCGCACTTTCAGATCCTTGGTCGCTTCCACCGCGCGGGAGAATTCATCCCAGAAGGCATGCATCACCGCACGCCATTCCGCCCGCCCGCCGGAGATTTCATCGAGCTTTTCCTCCATGGCGGAGGTAAAGCCAGTATCCACATATTTCTCGAAAAACCGCACCAGGAAGGTGGTGACCATCCGGCCCAAATCCTGCGCCACAAAACGCCGCTTTTCGAGCGATACATATTTCAAATCCTGCAAGCGCTGCAGGATGGACGCATAGGTGGAAGGCCGCCCAATGCCCAATTCCTCAAGCTTTTTGACCAGCGAGGCTTCGGAATAGCGCGGCGGCGGCTGGGTAAAATGCTGGCTCGCGGCAATGTCGCCGCGCTTCAGCGCTTCCTTCTCCCGCAT
>JBIKWX010000088.1:0-12340 GCA_044356095.1 Roseomonas sp. | reverse complement strand
TGGATTACCTGGCGATGGTGACGCCGATCTGGCCCAAGGTTTACCGCGAACGCGTGGGGCCTGAGGGCTTTTCGCGCATGCCGATCAGCACGGGTCCGTATCGTTTCACCAAGGTGGATGTCTCAAACGGCGTGGAATACGAACGCTTCGATGGCTATTACCAGGGGGGCCCCAAGGGGCGGCCTGCCATTCAGCGGATCACCGCACGCTATTTGTCCGATGCCGCCACTGAATTGACCGAGCTTCTGGCGCAGCGTGTGGATTGGATCTGGAACATGAATCCAGACAATATCGCCAATGTGAACCGCTTGCCCTTCCTGCAGGCTGTGCAGCAGGAATCCATGCGCGTGGGCTACCTTGGCATGGATGCGGCCGGACGGACCGGCGCTGGTAACCCCATGACGCATCTCAAGGTGCGTCAGGCGATTTTCCATGCCATTGACCGGCAATCCTTGGCCGATAAGCTGGTAACCGGCGGTTCGCGCGTGCCGCCGGCGCCCTGCTACCCATCGCAATTCGGCTGCAATGGCGATGTCGCGACGCAGTATGAATACAACCCCGCCAAGGCGCGGCAATTGCTGGCCGAAGCGGGTTTTGCAAATGGCTTTGACGTGGAGCTCACTTCCTATGTGCAGCCGCGGCAATGGTCGGAAGCGGTGCAGAATTACCTGCAAGCCGTTGGCATTCGCGCGCGGCTTAATCTCATGCAGGTGGCGGCGCAGATCCAACGCTCACAGCGCGGCGAATTGACACTCGCGATGGGGAGCTGGGGCAGTTTTTCGATCAATGACGTCTCGGCCTTCCTGCCGCAATGGTTCGCCGGTGGGAATGAGGATTACGCGCGCGACCAGCAGGTGATTGACCTGGTGAATGCGGGCGGCAGTTCCGCTGATGAGGCGGTGCGCAAGCGCGCCTATGATGCGGCGATCAAACGCATCACGGAACAAGCCTATTTCGTGCCGCTGCACACTTACGTGAATACCTATGCCTTTCAGCGGCAATTGGAATTCAAGACCTATGCCGATGAATTGCCGCGTTTCTATTTGGCAAAGTGGAAGTAAGGGGAATCGCTTTCCCGCAAAGCCCCGTCCGGATACTACCGGGCGGGGTTTTTTAGTTCTTGTTCAGCCGGCCAAATGGCATTCCACCAGCCCATCTTCCAGGCTGGTAATGTGCGGCGCGGTTGCAGCGCAGGGCGCGAAGCAGGCCGGGCAGCGCGGATGAAAGCGGCAGCCGGGCGGGATATTCGCGGGGTCCGGCATGATATCGCCAAGCCCGACATCCGGCACGCCAAGCCCAGGTTCGGGTGTCAGCACGCTATCCAATAGCGCCCGCGTATAGGGATGGCGCGGGTCGCGGAACAGCGCCTCACTCTCACGCTTTTCCACGATACGGCCCAGATACATGACCGCGACTTCGCTTGCGACATGTTCGACCACTGCAAGATTATGGCTGATGAACAAATAGGTCAGCCCAAGATCACGCCGCAATTCCGCCAGTAGATTGAGGATTTGCGCCTGCACCGAAACATCCAAGGCGCTGGTCGGTTCATCGCAAACGACAATGCGCGGGCGCAGCACCAGGGCGCGGGCTATGGCGACACGTTGGCGCTGGCCGCCCGATAGCTGAGATGGAAAACGCGTGCCCTGTTCGGTCGAAAGCCCGACGCGTTCCAGGCTTTCCGCCACGCGGCGATCAATTTCCGACGTTGTCACATTGCCCTGCGCCACCAGCGGCATGGCGATGATATCGCGCACCCTCCGGCGCGGATTGAGCGATGAAAACGGGTCTTGGAATACGGGCTGGATCAGCCTGGCGCGCGCACGGCGATCCATGCCTCCCAGCCGCTTGCCATCCACCAAAACTTCACCGCCGCTTGGCTCCAAAAGGCCAAGGATCATGCGGGCCAGCGTTGTCTTGCCGCAGCCGCTTTCGCCGACCACGCCAAGCACGCTGCCGGCGGGGACGGAAAAGCTCACATCATCAACGGCGACAACGCGGCGCGGCGGCGCGAAAAGCCCCTGGCTCGCACGGAATTCGCGCCTCAGGCCGCGCACTTCAATCGCGGGCGTGCTCATGCGCCGGCCCCTTCCGGCAGGATGCAGAGCATTTCATGCGCGGGGCCAACATTGCGGCGCGGCAGTGGGCCAGCGCAGGCGGCCTCGGCAAAGCTACACCGGTCCCTGAAGGCACAGCCGGTGAAGCCGGGCGGGATGCGTGGCACCACACCGGGGATGGACCCCAGCGGTTCATCGCGCTTCACCTTGCCAGGCACCGGCACGCAGGAAAGCAGGCCGCGCGTATAGGGGTGGCGGGGGGCGCGAAACAACTCAGCCGTTGGCGCGCTTTCCACCACTTCGCCGGCATACATGACGGAAACGCGATCCGCGACGCGGGCCACAATGCCAAGATCATGCGTGATCAGCAGAATGCCAAGGCCAAGGTCCTTTTGCAGCTCCGCCAGCAAGCGCAGGATTTGCGCTTGCACCGTGACATCAAGCGCGGTGGTCGGTTCATCGGCAATCAGCAATTCCGGATCGCACATCAAAGCCATGGCGATCATGACGCGCTGACGCAAGCCCCCCGAAAGCTGATGCGGAAATTGCCCAAGCCTGAGGCCGGGCGCGGTGATCCCAACCCGCGTCAGCAATTCCACCGCGCGGTCCACGGCCTGCGCGCGCGGCGTGCCGCGATGGCGGCGCAACACCTCAGTCATTTGCGAACCCACTGTATAGGCCGGGTTCAGGCTGGTCATGGGTTCCTGGAAAATCATCGCCATGCGATCACCACGCAGGCGGGACATCTGTTTTTCGTCGTAATCGCGAATGTCATCGCCGGCGAAGGAAAGCCGTGCCGCTTCGCGCTTGCCGCCCTTGGCGAGCAACCCCATCACCGCGAGTGACGTGACGGACTTCCCGCAGCCGCTTTCGCCCACCAGGCAATGCGTTTCGCCCTTTTCCACGGTGAGCGAAATGCCGCGCACCGCCGCCGTGCCACCGAAGGTCACGCGCAGATCGTCAACTTCCAAAAGCGCGCTCATCGTGACAGATCCGTGCCCAGCATGTCACGCAAGGCATCGCCCAGAAGATTGACGCCGAGCACCAGGATGAACAGCGCAATGCCGGGGATCATGATGATCCAGGGGCTGAAGAACATGTATTCCTTGGCTTCCGAAATCATCAGCCCCCAGGAAGGCAAGGGCGGCGGCACGCCAAGGCCCAGGAAGGAAAGTGCGGCTTCCAGCAGAATGGCGAGCGCCATTTCAAGCGTTGCCACCACGGCCAAATGTGTCGCGATATTGGGCAGCACTTCCTTGAGCAGCACGATCATCGGCGAACAACCGGCGCAGCGCGCGGCGGCCACATAATCCAGATTGCGGATTTGCATGGTGGTGGACCGCGCCACCACGGCAAAGCGATCCCACAATAAAAGCCCGAGCACCAATATCACCAAGGTAAAGCTGGTGCCCAAAAGCCCCGCCACTGCCAGGGCCACCAGCACCACCGGGATCGAAAGCCGCGCAGTGATGGCAAAGACCACGGCATCATCAACGCGCCCACCATAAAACCCGCCCATCACGCCAAGAAAAGTGCCGATAATGCCGGAGGTGATGATGGTCGCGACCCCAATGATCATGGAAACCCGCGCGCCATAAATCAGGCGTGAGAGGTAATCCCGCCCCAATTGATCCGTGCCGAGGATATTGGCCGGCGTGCCGCCTTCCATCCACATGGGCGGAATCACGCGCCGCCCAAGATCAATGGTGAAAGGATCATAGGGCGCCAACCAAGGCGCGAAAATCGCGACAAAGGTAATGAAGCCCACAATGCCCACACCCAAAATCGCGCCGGCATTGCGCCAGATGCGCCGCCGGCTGCTGGCGCCGGCAGGTTGCAACACCGTGCTCATGCCGACCTCAAGCGCGGATCGAGCACGGCATTCAGCAAATCGGATAACAGTGTCAGGCCGATATAGATCAGCGCCAGTACCAGCACGACCGCCTGCACCACGGGGAAGTCGTTCTTGCTGATGCTCTCCCACGCCAGATAGCCAACGCCATGCAGCGCGAAGACCGTTTCGATCACAATGGACCCGCCCAGCATGAAACCAAGCTGCACGGCGGCAATAGCGACCACCGGAATGGCGGCATTGCGGAAGCCGTGTTTCACCAGAATGGAAAGCCGCGACAGCCCCTTCGCCCGCGCGGTACGGATATAATCGGAAGCGAGTGCTTCAATCATGCCGCTCCGCGTCAGGCGCATCAGTGATGGGATGGCGGAAAAGGACAGCACGATGGAGGGCATGACGTAATGCTCCCAAGAGCCGGTGCCGGAGATCGGCAACCAGCCCAGGTTGAGGCCCAGCACCACCATCAGGATCAGCCCGAGCCAGAAGGAAGGCATGGCCTGGCCGATCAGCGCCACCATCAGAACACTGCGATCCACCCAGGTATTTTCGCGGACCGCGGCCAGAATACCCAAGGGCAGCGCCACACATAGCGCGATGAACAGGCCGCATAGCCCAAGCGTCATGGTAATTGGCATGCGTTCCATGATCAGCCGCGCCACGCGCGTCTTGAAGAAATAGCTATCGCCGAAATCGCCTTGCAGCGCGCGCCACAGCCAATCGAAATACTGCACCCAAAGTGGCCGATCGAGCCCATAGGCGCGGCGGATGAGTTCAATATCCTCCTGCGTCGCATTCGGCCCGGCAATGGAAATGGCAAGATCACCCGATAGCCGCGTGAGCAGAAAGCTCAACGTCAGCACCGTCAGCGCGACCAGAATCGCAACCGTCAAGCGGCGTCTTAGAAAATGAAGCATCCCAGGGCCAAACTAGGCTTGTTGGGCGGGCAAGGACAAGAGGTCCATCACCAGGCCCCCGCCCAGCCATCCCGGCGCGGATCGGATGCCGCCATGCGCACGCCATTATCCAACACGCGAATGGCTTCCACACTGCACGGGCCTTCCAGGTCGGGCACGGTTTTCACGCGGTGGCCGCGCGCTTCCAGGGCGCTGATCACCTCGGCACCCATGCCGCGTTCGATGGTAAGCAAATCCTCACCGCCATGGGGGTAGTTGCTTTCCTGACCGGGTTGAGAGGATGTCCAGCGCGGCGCTTCCAGCGCCTGTTGCGGGTCCATGCCGAAATCTGCGCAGGCCACCAGCACCTGGGTATTCACCTGCACCTGATTATCTGCGCCAGGCGTGCCAAAGATCAGCCAGGGCTTGCCCGCCTTCATCAGCATGGGCGCATTCATGGTGTGGCGCACGCGCTTGCCGGGGGCCAAGGCATTGGCGTGACCCTCATCCAAATGCCAGTAGCTCATGCGGTTATTGAACAGGATGCCGGTCTGCCCGCCCGTCACGCCGGAACCGAAGCTGGAATTGATGGATTGAATGGCGGAAACGGCGTTGCCGTCGCGATCCACCACGCAGAAATAGGTGGTGTCCGTTTCCTGCATGCCGCGCACCGGCAGCCTCGCCGCGCGGTCCGTAATGGTGGCGGCATGTTCGGCAGCGCGTTCGGCGGATAGCAGCTTCTGAAGCGGTGGGTTCACCGCGCCCGCATGGGCTTCGCGGTCCAGAAAGGCGCGCTTTTTCGCTTCCACCATCAGGTGAATCAGCGCGGCACTACCCCAACCAAGCGCCGCAAGATCAAACCGATCCAGAATGCGCGCCATTTGCGCCATGGCGAAGCCCATGGAATTGGGCGGCGTCTGACGCAGCTCAAAGCCGCGATAGGGCACAGCGATGGGCGGCGCGATCACCGCTGCAACAGCGGCCAAATCCGCCGCGCGCACCAGGGCGCCCGCCGCTTCAAGATCAGCCGCCAGCATTGCGGCCAAGCGGCCCTGATAGAAATCAGCAGGCCCGGCCGAGGCCAAACGCTGCAAGGTCGCTGCCAAGCCAGGCTGCACCAGCAAATTTCCCAAACCGGGCGGCTTACCTTCCGGCAGAAACAGCGCAGCACTCAGCGCATCGGGCGCCAGCCGCGCGCGGTTTTCACCGGCGAAATGGCGGAGCGCATGGGTGGCCGCAAAACCATCCCGCGCCGCTTCAATGGCGGGGCCGAATAGCGCGCCCCAGGGCTTGCTGCCTTCCGCGGCATGCAGCGCGGCAATGCCGGCCACCATGCCGGGCGTTTGGATGGAAAGCGCGCCATGCACCGGGATACCGCCCGCCGCGCGATAATGCGCAATGGTCGCCATGGCCGGCGCGGCAGCCGTGCCGTTATAGGTTGTGCTGACGCCGGTTTTGGCATTCCAGGCATGGTAGAAACCATCACCTCCAAGGCCCGACATATGCGGTTCCACCACACCAAGTGTGAGGGCAATCGCCACAGCCGCATCAGCGGCATTACCGCCGACGCGGAGAATCTCCATCCCCGCTGCAGTCGCGACCGGATGGTTGCTTGCGACCGCGCCGCGCCGCCCCATGATCAAAGGGCGATGCGCGCGAATGCCGTCATAAGCCATGGCTCAGCCCCCGAGATTCATGCGTGAGACAATAGGCGCCCAACGTGTGACTTCCGCCTGCACATGCGCTGCCGCCGCTGCCGGCGAAGGATCGGGCCAGGTTTCCACACCCGCTGCTGCCAGACGCTGCTTCACGGCAGGGTCTGCGACGGCGCGCAGCGCTGCATCACGAATGGGGGCGAGCGCTTCTTCCGGCGTGCCGGGCTTGGCAAACAGTACCTGCCAGGCGGTAACTTCATAGCCAGGCACACCAACCTGCGCGAGTGCGGGCAGGCCAGGTACAAGTTCGGATGGTGTTGCGGAACTCACAGCCAAGCCCCGCACGCGGCCATCACGCATCAGCGGTGCCAGCATGGTTGGGCTATCAATCGTCAGGTTCATCCGCCCCGCGAGCAAATCCTGCACTGCATTGGCAGCAGTCCGATAGGGCACGATGGTGAAGCTGGCGCCGGAAAGCTGACGGAACAATTCGCCCGCCAGATGGTTCGTCGCTCCGGGATTGGTCGCGCCGTAATTCGCTTCTTCCTTCTTCTGCGAGAGCCACGCGAGCAAGGAGGCGACATCTCGCGCCGGCACATCTGGATGCACCGCCAACACAAAGGGCTGTCGGCCAATCAGCGCGAGCGGCACAAAATCCGTCACTGGATCATGCGGAAAATTCGGATAGACCGCGCGCATCACGGGATGGTTATTGGTGCCGATGAAAATCGTATTGCCATCGGCGGGCAGGCGATGAAACGCTGCCGCCCCCACGGTGCTGCCAGCGCCGGCGATATTCTCCGGCACCACGGGCCGGCCAAGCTGGGTTTGCAAGGCATCGGCCAGGATGCGGCCCACCACATCCGTGACACCACCCACACCAACCGGGATGATCATGCGCAAGGGCCGCGCCTGGGCAAGCGCCGGGGCAGCCAGGCCAAGCGCAGCAGCGGAAAGCAGGGAACGACGCAGCATGGGAAGGGGACCTTTCGGTTTTGCCATGCCGCAACCTAGCCTGCCTTGGGCATTCTGCCAGCCCTGATCCACTAAGCTTTCCAAGCCTGGGGTTTCGCGCTTAGCTGGCCTTCAAAGGCGGGGGGCACGATATGGCGAGCATTGTTCTGATCCACGGGGCCTATCAGGGTGGTTGGATTTGGCGCCTTGTTGCCGAGAGGCTGCGCGATGCCGGCCATGATGTGCATGCGCCAACGCTTGATGGCTGCGCCGAACGGCGGCACCAGATGCGCGCCGGCATTGATACCGAAAGCCATGGCCAGGAAATCGCCGAATACCTCCATTTCCATGATTTACGCGATGCGGTGCTGGTCGGCACCTCGGCTGGCGGCATGGTGATGGCAGCGGCGGCTGAGCGCGCACGCGACC
The DNA here is from genome assembly GCA_044356095.1 of Roseomonas sp. Lineage (GTDB taxonomy): Bacteria > Pseudomonadota > Alphaproteobacteria > Acetobacterales > Acetobacteraceae > Neoroseomonas. The sequence continues at coordinate 4,500 of JBIKWX010000088.1, read as the reverse complement.
GCATCGGGCGCCTGGTGTTTGCCGATGCGCTGGCGCTGATGGATGGCGAGAAGATTCGCGACATCGTCACACGCCCCGCCGCCATCAACACCGATATCGCGCTTGGCCCAAGCCGGGATGACGCGCTGAACCGGCTTTTCCTTGGCATGGAAAAGGGCCTTGCCGAATGGGCGGCGGATCGCCTGACGCTGCACCCCATCAAGACCTTCACCCAGCCGGTGAAGCTGCCAAGCTTCTGGCAGCAATCCTGGAACACTTCCGTGATCTATTGCCCACAGGCGGCCAATCCAGGTGAGGCGCATCAGCGCCGCTGCGCCGAAAAACTCAATGCACGCTGGCATGTGATTGACACGGGCCATTACCCCATGCTGACCACGCCGGATGAGCTTGCGCGCATCATCATCTCTGGCTGAGCCCTATGATCTTGCCGTCATTGGTGGCGGCATCAATGGCGCGGGCATTGCGCGCGATTCGGCAGGCCGCGGGCTTTCCGTGGTGCTGTTCGAAAAAGGCGATCTCGGCGGCGGCACTTCGGCCAATTCCACCAAGCTGATCCATGGTGGCTTGCGCTATCTGGAACATTACGAATTCCGCCTGGTGCGGGAAGCGCTGATTGAACGCGAAATCCTACTGGGTATCGCGCCGCATATCATCTGGCCCTTGCGCTTTGTGCTGCCGCATCACCAGGGCCTCAGGCCCGCCTGGCTGCTGAGGCTTGGGTTGTTTTTGTATGATCATTTGGGCGGGCGAAAGGCGCTGCCGGCAACCAAGCGGATTGACCTGACACGCTCTCCGCTCGGCGCGCCGCTCAGCCCCGGGCATGCCATCGGCTTTGAATATTCCGATTGCTGGGTGGAGGATTCGCGCCTGGTGCTGCTGAACGCCAAGGATGCGGCGGAACACGGTGCCGCCATCCATCCGCGCATGGCGGTGACTGCCGCGCGGCGTGATGGCGCGTTGTGGCACATCACCGCTGAGGGCCGTAATGGGACAGCCGAATGTCACGCCCGCGCCTTGGTCAATGCCGCCGGCCCCTGGGTGGGTGCGGTGCAGGGGCTGGTGATCAGCAGCAATCAGCCGGCGCGGCTTCGGTTGGTGAAGGGCAGCCATATTGTGCTGCCGCGGCTTTATGATCACGACCGTGCCTATATCTTCCAAAATGCCGATGGCCGCATCATTTTCGCCATTCCCTATGAACGTGACTTCACCCTGATCGGCACCACCGATGAGGATCACCCGAACCCGGAAGAGGCGCCGCAAATTTCGGAAGGCGAGATCACCTATCTCTGCACTGCCGCATCGGGCTATTTTCGCAAACCCGTCAGGCGCGAAGATATTGTCTGGTCCTATTCCGGGCTGCGCCCGCTTTATGATGACGGCGCAAGCAAGGCGCAGGAAGCGACGCGCGATTACGTGCTGAAGTTGGATGCGCCGCAGGGTCAGGCGCCGCTGCTCACGGTCTTCGGCGGCAAGATCACCACCTATCGCAAATTGGCCGAGGCCGCGCTGGCAGAACTTCGCCTGAAGCCCGAGAAGGCCGGTTGGACCGCCCGCGCAGCCTTGCCGGGCGGGGATTTCGGCCCCGATGGCTTCCCCGCGCTGCTGGCGGAGTTTCAGCGCGACTTCCCCCTGCTGCCGGGCAGCCTTTGCACCCGCTTGCTCCGCTCCTATGGCACCCGCGCCTGGAGTATTTTCACTCTTGGCCAAGACCCCGGCCCGGCCATTGGCGCCGATTTGCACGCTGCCGAGGTGGATTATTTGCGGCGGGAGGAATGGGCCGAATCGGCAGAGGATGTGCTCTGGCGCCGGAGCAAACTTGGGCTCCGCTTCGATGCCGGGGCGCTGGATAGGCTGGCCCGGCTGATGGGGGGCTGAAAAACCCGCAACACAAGCTTCGCGAAACCGTCTTTTACCTGTAATAGAGGCTCAGTATCGGGCAACGATCGCCAACATCGAGGGAGCGAGAAAATGAATCGTCGTGACATTCTGCTGGGAACATCGGGGCTGCTTGCGGCCCCCTTCATCGCACCTTCCGTGCGCGCCCAGGGCCGCACTGAAATCCAATTCTGGTATGGGCTGGGCGGTGCGCTTGGCGAACGCGTGGCCGAACAGGTGACCCGCTTCAATGAAAGCCAAACGCGCTTTCGCGTGAATGCCACCTTCCGCGGTTCCTATGTGGAAGTCATGACCGGCGCCATCGCCGCCTGGCGCGCCGGCACGCCGCCCCATATCGCGCAGGTGTTTGAAGTCGGCACCGCCACTATGATGGCCGCCGGCCCCGCCATCCGCCCGACGCATGAATTGCTGGGCGAAGCGGGCATTACGCTTGATCCCAAGCGCTATCTAGCCGGTGTGCGCGGCTATTATTCTGACACGCAAGGCCGCATGGTTTCCATGCCGCATAATTCATCCTCGGCGGTGCTTTGGATCAATCTGGATGCCTTCGAAAAGGCCGGACTTTCCACAACCGATCTGCCGAAAACCTGGGCCGAGATTCGCGCTGCCGCGCAGAAGATCAAGGCGACCAATGCCGCCGAAATCCCGATCAGCACCGCCTGGCCGACCTGGGTGATGTTTGAACAAATGTCGTCCATCCATGATGTCGGGCTTGCCACCAAGGCCAATGGCTTTGAAGGCCTGGATGCGCAAATGAACCTTGGCGCGCCGATCTTCGCCAAGCACACCAATATGCTGCTTGAGATGCAGCGTGAGGGGACCTTCGTGTATGGCGGGCGCGATGGCGATGGCTTCGCAAGTTTCCCCGCCGGCAAGGCTGCCATGTCCTTCAATTCTTCGGCCGGTCGCGCGCAGGTGCAGCGCGAAGCGAAGTTCCGCTGGGCCTCCGTTGTGCTGCCGTATCATGGTGATTGGTCTGGTCTGAATGGGCCTTCCGCACGAGAAAAGGAAATTGAAGCGGTCCTGCGCGCAGATTTGGCAGGCATGGCACCAGATGCCGCCCTTGCGGCTTTGCGGCGTGCGCAGGCGGCCAGCACCCAAGCTGGGCCGCGCAATGGCGTGATCGGTGGCGCCAGCCTTTGGACGCTGACCGCGCGCAACCGCACGGCGGAAGAATATCGCGGGGTTGCGGAATTCTACCGCTTCATCTCCGAAGTTGAGCAGGATAAGTGGTGGCACCATGTCACGGGTTATGTGCCGCTGACGCTGGCCGCTTATGAGGCTTCACGCGCTGAGGGCTTCTATACCCAAAACCCCGGCGCCGATGCCGCCATCATCCAGCTCTCGCGCGCGGAACCGACGCCGAATAGCCAGGGCTTCCGCCTTGGTGGTTTTGTGGAAATCCGCAATATCATTCAGGAAGAACTCGAGCGCGGCTTCCAGGGCCAGCAGAATGCCGAAACCCTGCTGGGCAACGCCAATCGCCGCGCCGATGTGGTGCTGCGCAATTTTGAACGCGCCAATCGTCGTTGATCGCTTATCGGGGCCGTCTTCAGGGCGGCCCCCTCCTTGTCATTTGTTGATCGCATTTTCCGAGTCGCCAAGTTATGCACTTGGCTTGAAAATGCTCAGTTGAGGTTCCATGCAGCGCAAGGCGATTTTCAACAATAAGCTGCTGCCCTATCTGCTGCTGGCGCCGCAGCTTGCCATTACCTTTGCCTTTTTCTTCTGGCCGGCGGGGGAGGCGGTTTGGTATTCCTTCATCCGTCAGGACGCCTTTGGCATCTCCAAGCAATTCGTCTGGTTTGAGAATTTCACGGATCTTTTTGCTGATCCGCTCTATCATCAGGTCATCCTCAATACGGTGATTTTCTCGGTGGCCGTCACCGTGCTCGCCATGGGTTTCGCGCTTGGCCTGGCGGTGCTGGCGGATCGGCAAATTCGCGGCAAGGATGGCTATCGCACGCTGCTGATCTGGCCTTATGCGGTGGCGCCAGCCATTGCCGCCATTCTTTATATTTTCCTGTTCCATCCTGACATTGGGCTGATCGGGCGTGCGCTGAAGGCGGCAGGCGTTGCCTGGAATTATACGCTGAATGGCAATCAAGCCATGCTGGTGGTGGTACTTGCTGCTGCCTGGAAGCAGGTTTCCTATAATTTCCTGTTCTTCCTGGCCGGGCTGCAATCCATCCCGCGTAGCGTGCTGGAAGCCGCCGCCATTGATGGCGCTTCGCCCCTGCATCGCTTCCGCACGGTGATCTTCCCGCTGCTATCGCCCACCACCTTCTTTCTGCTGGTGATCAACATCACCTATGCCTTTTTTGATACCTTCGGGATTATTGATGCGCTGACCAAGGGTGGGCCGGGCAATGCCACGCAAACCCTGATCTACCGCGCCTATATTGATGGGCGGGTCAATTTGGATATTGGCTCATCCTCCGCCCAATCGGTCGTGCTGATGATTGCGGTAATGGCGCTGACGCTGGTGCAATTCCGCTTCATTGAACGCAAGGTGCATTACTGATGGCGGAAGCGCGCAACAGCATCGCCGCCCCCATGGGCATGGCCGGCAGCAATCCCCGCGCCGATATGCTGACCCATATC
>JBIKWX010000326.1:0-3551 GCA_044356095.1 Roseomonas sp. | reverse complement strand
CCAGGCTGGCATCAATGGATTGCGCGATGGTGCCAGCAATATCGGTCCGTTGTGGCCCACGGATGCGCACCTTGGTGCCCACAATCACCTTTGCGCGAAGCGCTTTCAGCGCGCGTCCCAAATTGCTTTCAGAAACGCCATCGCCGTAAGCGGATGCCGTATCGAAATACGTGATGCCCTGGTCAATGGCGCGACCAATGGCGCGGTCCTGTTCGGCTGCGCTGCCCTTCACCATCAAACCGCCGATGGCGCCACAACCATAGCCGAGCACGGAAAAACTGAGGCCGGTCTTGCCCAACGGTCGCTGTTCCATCGCTTATTCTCCTATCGCTTTGGCGCTGATGCTGCGGCAGGGATGCCATATCCGCAAGTCATGCTTGCCCTTCCTGCGCGACAATGCGAGCCTACCATTCAACGCGCATAGACGCGGTATGAGGGGATACGCATATGATTTCACGTCGGTTGCTTCTGGGTGCGGCGGCGCCGTTGGCCGCGGCTTCGATTATCCGTAGCGCCATGGCCTTCCCTGACCGCCCGATGCGCATGATCGTACCCTTCGCCGCGGGTGGAAATACGGATATTCTGGCGCGTCTGGTGGCAGGCCCCATGGCGGAACGCCTGGGCAGGCCAATCGTCATTGAAAACCGCGCCGGCGCCGGCGGCAGCCTTGGCGCCGAATTGGTGGCCCGCGCGCCAGCCGATGGGTATACGCTGCTGTTTGGCGCGGGCGGCCCCCTGACCGCCAATCCTGTGCTGCAAGCGAATATTCCCTATGATGTGGAGCGTGATTTCCGCCCCATTGGCCTTGTTGGTATTCTGCCCATGATCTGCCAGGTCACGGCGCGTTTGCCGGCGCGCAGCTTGACGGAATTGATTGCGCTGATGCGCCAACGTGATGGCGCCTTGACTGTTGCAACGCCTGGCAGTGGCAGTGCGGCGCATCTTGCCTTGGAATTATTGCTGGCTGGGGCAGGCGTGAAGGTAACCCATGTGCCTTATCGCGGCGGCAGCGCCATGATTCCGGATTTGATCAGCGGCACGGTGGATGCAGGGATGGTGGAATTGCCCTCTGCCCTGCCGCTGCATCAGGAAGGCAAGGCACCCATCATCGCCATCGCCACCGAGGCGAGATCAGCACATCTGCCAGACGTACAGACCTTCATCGAGGCGGGTCTGCCTAATTTCACCGCCGGCAGTTATGGCGGCGTCTTGGCGCCAGCCGCGACGCCGGCTGAGGTTATTGGCAAGCTCCATGCCGCACTGACGGCAACGCTGGATGACGCCGCGATACAAACACGCATCGGCGAAGTAGGCGCCATTTTGGCGAGCCCAGGCCAACGCACACCGGATGGCTTTGCGCAATTCTTGCGCGATGAATTGGCCAATGCTCGACGCGCGGCAAGGCTTGCGGGGCTTTCGCCATCATGAAGTAAGGTGAGCATCCCGCGCTTGCTGTCCGCAGTGAGTGGTGCATATCCTTGATCATAAAATCGCATGGGTCATGGGCCCATGACGTGGTTCCTGGAGGGAGTAACGCTCATGCGCATCACACGTCGCGCCGCGCTTGGCCTTTTGGCAGCGCCGCCTGTTCTTGCCCAAGGCCGCGATTGGCCGAACCGTCCGCTCCGCCTGATCGTCCCAAGCGCCGCCGGCGGGTATGAGGTTTATGCGCGCATCCTCGCCCCCCGCCTTGGCGAATTGCTTGGTCAACCTGTTGTGGTGGAAAACAAGCCGGGTGCGAATGGCATTATCGGCATGCAGGATCTGCAGCGCAGCCGACCTGATGGCAATACTTTCATGTTCGCGCATATCGGTGCGATTTCCATCGGCAGCAGCATCTATCCCAATATGCCTTTTGATCCGGTGGAGGAATTCGCCTCGATTTCTGTGGCCGTTACCTCGCCCTTGGTCTGGTTGCTGAACCCAACGCAGCCCTTCCGCACCATGCCGGAATTCATCGCGCGCGCGCGGGCAGAGCCGGGCGTTTGGCGTTATGGCAATCCATCATCAGGCAGTATTCCGCATCTGGTCGCGGAAGAAGCCAAGATCCGCCACCGGATTGATATGCCGGGCGTGCCCTATCGCAGCACGGTGCAATCCCTGACTGCGGTGATCGCGAATGAGGTACCGATTACCGTGGATAGCCTTGGCGCCAGTGGCGGGCATATCGCGGGCGGCAGGCTGCGCGCCCTGGCCATGACTGGCCGCGAAAGATCAGACCGCCTGCCCGATGTGCCGACCATGATGGAACTTGGCCTTGATCAGCGCGAATGGGTTGCCTGGTATGCCTTCATGGCGCCGAAAGCCACGCCGGAGGACATCATCCAAAAACTGAATGGCGTGATCAATCAGGCGCTTCGCGAAGATGCCATTGCAACCCGTATCCGTGACCTTGGCGCATCCCCACGTTTCACCACACCGGCTGAAATGCTGAGCTTCATCCGGCAGGAACGAGAGGTCTTCGGCGCCATCGCGCGCGCCGGAAAGATCAAGGTGGAATAAGGCGCGCCTTGTTCACGGGACAAGGATGAAAGCTTTTTCTAGCTGCGCAGGCCGGGCGCTTCCTGGCCCGTGCGTGCAACATATTCCGTATAGCCACCCGCAAAATCATGGACACCTTCTGGTGTCAATTCCAACACCCGGTTGGAAAGGGCCGCCAGAAAATGCCGGTCGTGAGAGACGAAAAGCATGGTACCTTCATAGGCGGCCAGGGCGCTGATCAGCATTTCCTTGGTCGCCATATCAAGGTGATTGGTCGGTTCATCCAGCACCAGAAAATTGGGCGGATCAAACAGCATCAGCGCCATGACCAGCCTGGCCTTTTCTCCGCCCGATAGCACGCGGCATTTCTTTTCCACCTCATCGCCGGAAAAGCCGAAACACCCAGCAAGGGCGCGCAACGAACCTTGGCCTGCGCGCGGAAAGGTGTCTTCCATTGTCTCAAAGATGCTGCGCTCACCATCCAATAATTCCATGGCGTGCTGCGCGAAATAGCCGAGTTTGACGCTGCCGCCCAAAGTGACCGTGCCGGCATCGGGTTGCGTGAAGCCGGTCACGAGCTTCAGCAAGGTTGATTTGCCGGCGCCATTGATGCCCATGACGCAGCAGCGTTCCTTACGCCGGATCAGGAAATCCAGGCCGTCATAAATCACACGGTCACCGTATTTCTTCCGGATGTTTTTCAGATTGACGACGTCATCACCAGAACGTGGCGCCGGCGGAAATTCGAACAGGATGGTCTGGCGCCGCTTTGGCGGTTCCACGCGATCAATCTTCTCCAGCTTCTTGACCCGGCTTTGCACCTGCGCCGCGTGAGAGGCCCGCGCCTTGAAGCGTTCAATGAATTTGATTTCCTTGGCCAGCATGGCTTGCTGACGTTCGAATTGCGCCTGCTGCTGCTTTTCATTCAGCGCGCGTTGCTGTTCATAAAACTCATAATTGCCGGCATATGTGGTCAGTGAACCGGCATCTATTTCGATGATCTTATTGACGATACGGTTCATGAATTCCCGATCATGGGATGTCATCAGCAGCGCGCCATCATAGGCCAG
>JBIKWX010000325.1:0-3566 GCA_044356095.1 Roseomonas sp. | reverse complement strand
GGCATCGGCCGGCTTGGATGTCTGGGAACAGGAACCGCCGCCCAAGGATCACCCGCTGCTGTGGCACCCGGCGGTGATTTGCACGCAGCATACCGCGGGTGTGACGCATGAAAGCCGTTCCATGATCACGCGCATTGCAGCCGAGGCGTTTTGCGCTTGCGCTGCCGCGAAGATGCCGCCGCGCATCATCAACCCGGAAGTGAAGGGCCGTTTTGCGGAGCGCTATATGGCGGCGCGTGGCCGCGCGATTACGGATTGATCGCGCGCTTGGGTTTTTTTCTGTGAGCGCGAAAGCCTCCAAGGCCAGGGTGGTGACGGTGCTTGGCACCACCCAAACCCTGGCCTGGGGGTCTTCCTATTATTTGCCGGCGATTCTGGCCGCGCCGATCGCTGAGGATCTTGGCCTGTCACGCGCCATGGTGTTCGGCGTGTTCTCGGGCTCCCTGCTGCTGACAGCTTTGCTGGGCCCGGCGGCGGGCCGCGCGATTGATCAGCGCGGCGGGCGCGATGTGCTCACGATTTCGAATCTGATTTTTATCCTCGGCCTGCTGATCATGGCTTTCGCCCATGGACTGCCTTTGCTGATCCTGAGTTGGTTCATCATCGGCATCGCCATGGCAATGGGGCTTTATGATGCGGCCTTTGCGACCCTTGCCGGGCTTTACGGCAAGGATGCGCGCAACAGCATCACCGGCATTACACTGATTGCAGGCTTTGCAAGCACGGTCGGCTGGCCACTTTCCGCGCTGATGGAAGCGGAATGGGGCTGGCGCGGCGCTTGCCTCGGCTGGGTCGCCTTGCATCTGTTCATCTGCCTGCCGCTCAATCGCTTGCTGATCCCGAAGGCACCGCCACCGCCGCCGAAGGAAGCTGTGCCACCCTTATCTGCCGAAGAAACGCGGGATCGCAAACGCGATATGATCCTGCTGGCATTCGTGTTGGCGACGGCGAGTTTCAGTTCCACCGCGCTTGGTGCGCATTTGCCGGGGTTGTTGCAATCTGCTGGCACATCGCTTGCCGCGGCAATTGCGGCTGGCGCGCTGATGGGCCCGGCGCAGGTGGCGGCGCGTGTGGTGGAATTCACCGTGATGCGCAAGATGAATCCGCTGTTTTCCGCGCGCGTTGCCGCCGGCGCACACCCGGTGGCGGTGGTGGTGTTGATGGCGCTTGGCGCGCCCTTTGCCGCAGTTTTCGTGATTATCCACGGCGCGGGCAACGGCCTGCTGACCATCACGCGCGGCACGCTGCCCTTGGCGCTGTTTGGCCCCATTGGCTATGGCCAGCGCCAGGGTTTTATTACCGCGCCAGCACGGGCTTCTCAGGCTTTCGCGCCCTTATTGTTCGGGCTGCTGCTGGATGATTTCGGCGCGGCTTCCTTGTGGTTCACGGCCTTGCTGGGTGTGGCGGCGGTTGGTGCGCTCATGCTCATGCGGGTTCGGCAATAGAAAGAACATTCTCATGACCAAGGATTGGCAATCGCGCGCGGGTTCGCGCTTCACCACGGATAAGCGCCCGGCCATTGGCACGCGAGGCATGGTGGTGACGAACCATCCGCTCGCCTCGGCTGCGGGGGCCGAGATGCTGGCCGCCGGCGGCAACGCCGTGGATGGTGCCATCGCCGCCTTGTTTGCGCTGACGGTGGTGGAGCCCATGATGGTCGGCATATTGGGTGGCGGCATGGCGCATCTGCGTCTCCCGGACGGGCAGCACACCGTGATTGATGGGCTTTCCACCGCCCCCGCCGCCGCGCGCGCCGATATGTTCACGCCGGCCGAGCCGGCCAATGCGTTGAATTTCGAAGCGACAGGCCGCGCCAATATTGTCGGCCCGCTTTCCGTCGCGGTGCCGGGCAATTTGCGCGCTTGGTGCGAAACGCTGGCGCGCTTCGGCAGCATGTCGCTCGCGGATGTGATGGCGCCGGCCATCCGCCACGCGGCGCGCGGTTTTGGCGTGACACCCTATCTGGCGGAATGCATCAATGAAGCAGCACCTGATCTGGCGCGCGATCCCGCCATTGCAGCGTTGCTTTTGCCCGGTGGCGCGCCGATCAAGCCCGGTGCGCGGCTGATCCAGGCCGAGTATGCTGAGACCCTTACGCTGATCGCGCGCGAAGGGCCGAGCGTTTTGAATGGCGCCTTGGGCAGCGTGATTGCCGATGGCATCAGGAAAGCAGGCGGTATTGTCTCGGCGACTGACATCGCCGATTTCGCAACGATTGAGCGCGCGCCGTTGCGCGGCCCCTATCGTGGTTATGAGGTCTTGTTGCCACCACCCCCGGCATCTTCCGGCGTGCATGTACTGCAAATGCTGAACATCCTGGAAGGCTACGATCTGCGCGGTATGGGCTTCGGCAGCACCGATACGCTGCATCTGCTTGCAGAAGCCTTGAAGATTGCCTTCGCTGATCGCGCTGCCGCCACCGCCGACCCGGCCTTTGTGGATGTGCCCGTGGCGCGGCTGATTTCGCGCGCCTATGGCGATGAACGCCGCGCCGCTTTGGATATGGCGCGCGCGCAAGCCTGGGGGCCAGGTGTCAGCCCAGGCGAGAGCGCCAATACCACCCATGTCACAGTGGCCGATGATCAGGGCAATATTGTTTGCTCAACGCAAACCATCAATTCACTTTTCGGCGCGCGCTTCCTGGTGCCGGGCACGGGGCTGATCCCGAACAACTACATGGCGCTGTTTGATCCTCGTCCGGGCAAGGCTTTGTCAGTGGCACCCGGCAAGCGCATCACCACATCCCAAGCGCCGCTGATTGCGCTGCGCGATGGCAAGCCCGCCTATGCGCTTGGCATGCCGGGTGGTTTGCGCATTTTCGGCTCCGTCATGCAGGGTTGCCTCAATCTGGTGGATCACGGCATGTCTTTGCAGGAAGCGGTGGAAGCGCCTCGGCTTTGGACGCAAGGTGCAGCGGTGGAAGTGGAACCGGCCTTTGATGCAGCGGTGCTGGAGGCACTCGGCAAGCGCGGACACAATGTCTCGCCCATGCCGCATGTTGGTGGTGGGATGAATGCCATTGCCTTTCATGCTGATGGCAGCATGGAAGGTGCCGCTTGTTGGCGTGCGGATGGCACGGCGATTGGTCTTGGCGGCGGCCTTGCGCGCGCTGGCGTACGCTTCTGGCCGGATCGGGCCCGCGCATGAATACCGCTGAGTATTTGCTGGCGGCACTCGCGCGGCGTGGCACGAAGCGCATCTATGGCGTACCGGGCGGTGGTTCTTCACTGGATATCATCGCCGCGGCCGAGCGTTTCGGCATTCGCTTCATCCTGGCGCGGCATGAGGGTAATGCGGCGATGATGGCGGTAGCCGATGCGGAAGTGACCGGTGCGCCTGGCGTGGTGCTGACCACCAAAGGCCCCGGGATGATGAATGCGCTGAATGGCATTGCTTGTGCCGCGCTTGAACGCGCGCCGGTGTTGCTGCTGACCGATGGCTTCACCGAAAAGCAACTCAGCTACATTACCCATCAGGTGTTTGATCAGCGCGCGGCCAGCGCCGAATTGGTGAAGGGCTATACGCAAGCGCGCAGCGACAATCCCGCCGCCGAAATCGAGGCGCTG
>JBIKWX010000324.1:0-3577 GCA_044356095.1 Roseomonas sp. | reverse complement strand
GCTGAAGGTGATTCGCGGATTTTTTGCGGGCGAAAGACAGGAATGCAAGCAAACAAGGATATCCTTCATCAGCATACACCCAAAAGGCGAAAATTCCGCTGGAAGGCGCTGAGCTGTTGGCGCTTTGGAGCGCGCCCTGGTATCGCAAGGCTTAGTGGGTTCCCCGCGCAGTGTCGTCCAGGGGCGTTAAAGCCAGGCGTTTCTGGTCGCTTTTTGAGCGCTCCAGATCAATGCCATTACCTTGACCAGGCCCTATTCCTTCAGCAAGACCCAAAAACTCGGCGTCAGCGCGGCAGGCGCGGCGCCATCGGCGAAGACCGCGAAGCAATCATTGAAAAACCCGACAAAGGCATCGGCATGTGCATGCCCGCCGCGCAGGGTTTGCACCATGCCCCAGGGATCGGTTGCACCATCGGCCCGCGCGCGGAGCGAGCCCGCATTATAGGCAATCGCCACCAAGGGCGGGTCGAAATGCGTCGGCAGTTTGCGCCGCATGGCCTGGGCGCGGATCATCGCCGCCCCGGCGCGGATGGAGGTCGCGGGATCAAGCAGGCGCGCACGATCAATACTGGGATCGGCCAGCACCTCACGCGCCGTGGAAATCAGCGTTTGCATCAGGCCAGGCGAGACGCGATGCGGTGTTGCCGCGTCACTGACAAAACCAGGTTCTTCGCGGATAGCGCCGCCTCGGCCACCGCTTTCCGTGCAGGCGGTGGCGATCAGCAATTCCACCGGCACGCCATAGGCTGCGGCGCAGGTTTCAAATGCCGCACGAAAATCGCGCCAGCAACGCGTGACGGTCTCGGGCCTTCCGGCACTGCGCGGCGGTGCGACGAAACCTTCTACGCGGAGCCCCTCAGGGCTGAGGCGCCAACGCCGCGTCCCTTGCCCCACTGGCGGCGCACTACCTGCCATCAGCCGCCGCACATAAGGATGCAGCATGGCGCGCCAATCTGGCCCGGTGGCGAGCCCGGCTTCGGGCGTGGCAGCGCCCGCCAACGGATGCGGCGCCGCGTCCGGGAAAAGCGCGCTCCAGCTCTGCCTGCCAATAATGCCATCGGCGGCAAGACCCGGATGGCGCGCCTGCATGCGGCGCTGAAAATCGATGACGGCGCGATGCGTCGCCGGGCCGAAAATGCCATCAGCACCGCCTGTCAGCATGCCGGCGCGGATCAGCGCCTGCTGCACGGCGCGCACATCATCGCCGCGTTGCAGCGGCAAGCGGAGGCTGAGTTCGCGGGCGAGGGCCATGACAAATCCTCCGTTTTTCACAGGGAACAATCGGCGATGCGCGCAGCGCGCAAACGGGCATCTTCGGCAAGGCGCTTGAGCGCGGGATCATCGGGTTTTTGTGCCAAGCCGCGACGTGCCTCGGCCAGCGCGTCCCGCGCAGCAGTGCAGCGCGCAGCCTCAGGCCCTGCGGAGGGTCTTGCGGCGGTAAGTGCGGCGCGGCCGCGCAACAAGGCGCCTTCCGCATCGGCCAAGGGGGCGGCTTCCGCGATCAAGTCGCGCGCTGCCGGGGCGGCCATGGCGGGGGGCAGGTTTTCAATGGCGCAAAGCCGCGCTTGCGTGCGCAGTTTGCGTGCCGGCAGCAAAACGGCACCAGCGGATTCTTCGGCGGCTTGCGCTGCACTCGCTGCACAAGAAAGCAAACCCGCTTCGCGTGCGCTGGCACCAGGGCAGGCAGCGCCTTCAGTGCGCCCAGCAAAGGCCAAGCTGAGGCAGGCTTCGGCGCGGATCAGATGCAGGCGCTGGCACGCCTCCCCAGTGCCGGGCGCGCAATCACGCACCACGGGTTCATCGGCAATGGCGGCAAGTGCGCCGGCCGCGCGCTGCTTTTGCCAGCGTTCAAGCTGCGCCACGGGCGCATCAAGCGCGCTGCAAGCCGCCAGGGCGACAAGGGCCAATGTGATCAGGCGGATCATGACATCACCTCCGCCATCAATCCTACCGGGTCAAGCTTTCTATCCCGCAAATGGCCGGTCAGCATGACGAGCGCTTCAAAAGCGGCGCGGGCTTCGGGCTGGTCTTCGCCGGCCTTGCCGGCCTGATCCATCAGGCGGTTGACCTGTTCCGTGCTCGGCAGCGCGCCCGGTGTGGGTGAAAGCGGGGCAAGCGCGGCGGCGATTTTCTCGGGCGTCGCATCACGGGCTGCAAGATCAGCAAGCAAGGCCGCACGAAATTCCTCAAGCCCCGCTTCAAGCTCTGCCTGGCCCCCCGGAAAACGCGTGGCGTCGGCGCCATATTCGGCCCAAAGCCGCGCGCCTGCCTCATCCTGGCCGATTTTGCTGAGGAGATCGGCAAAGAAGCCGGGGCGCGCTGCCACATCCTTGAAGGCGCGCGCGAAGATCGGGCAGCTTTCCATGCGGAGCTCTGCCGAGCTTGGCGTGATCAGCCCCGCATCGAAAAGCTGCGGCGCGAAGGGGGCTGCGAGGACGCGCGCACGCCAGCGCTGATACTCCGCTGCGCCGAATTGCCAGCCAAGGCCGATCACTGTCGCGACCGCCCCAATTGGCCCGAGCGCCGTGCCGGCTGGCAGCAGGGATGCCGCTGCGCGCAGCAAGGGCGCCAGGGGCTGCGCGCCGATCAGGCCGGCAAGTGCATCGGTTGCCGATTTCAGCGCGCCCTCAGCACCTGGACCGCTTTGCTGACCTTGCAAGGCAGCGGCGGCGTCGCGCGCCGTGCTGAGCGCCCGCGCTGCCCCTTCCGGGATCATGCCTTTGGGCAAAAGTGGGCCGAATTCATCCAGAATAAGGCCGGCGACTTCGATATGCCGCGCGAGGCTGCCGCGCGTCGCCTCAATCCGCCCCGGCAGGGCAACATCCCGCGCCGCACCTTCCGCCTTTTGCCGCAGCGCCTCTGCCTCGGCGGCGAGCGCGCCAGTTGCGCGTTCACGCTCCGCCAATTGTTCGGTGGCGCGGCGGGCGATTTGCGCATCGGCGCCGGTGCTGCGCGTGCCGAAGTAAAAGCCGAAAACACCGGTGACGATGCCATTCACATAGCCGGCAATCGCATCCGTGAGGCCCAGCGTCTTGGAAAATAGCAACAACGGCAGGCCAATGACCCCGACAATAAGTGCCAGCAGCGCGCGCACCGTGCCTTCCGGCAGGGCAAGCGGCAGGTCTCGCAAGCCCGCGAGCCGTTCCGGCCCGATGGCGGGGTTCGACACCAGGGCGAAGCTGCGCGCCGCAAGCCACCAAAGAAAGGCGGCGAAGCCGATGCCGATAAGGAAAATCATCATACCGATCAGCGCCGGCAGGCCGGTAGCGCCGGGTGCGGCAAAGGCAGCGAATAGCGCCTCCGGCCCCGGCAGGCCAAGCGCGACACCTGCCCCCAGCACGGCGGCAATGGCGGCGCCGGTCAGCAGAATGCGCAAAGGCAGGCGCATGATGTGGACCAATTCCAGCGATATGGAGCGCCCCGCCGTGGTGCCTGTACTGTTCTCTGCTGGGGTGGCTGGGGGCATGGGCGGGACCTCTGCTGGGGGTCCCGTTTATGGTATATTATTCCTATTTTGTCAAGGAAATTTTTCTGATACCCCTAGGCCCGCACCCGCACTTGCATGCCAAGCGACAGA
>JBIKWX010000323.1:0-3581 GCA_044356095.1 Roseomonas sp. | reverse complement strand
CGCTTTCGCGATCAATCAGCTTCATGCCGAAGGAATCGCGCTGGCCGATGCGTTCCATGGCGATTTCCAAGGCGCGCCGAGACAAGCCCAGCCAGCGCATGCAATGCGTCAGCCGCGCCACACCTAGGCGCATTTGCGTGAGCTTCAGCCCATCGCCTTCGTTCATCAACAAATGCTCATTGGGAATTTCGAGGCCATCGAATTCCAATTCGCAATGCCCGCCATGTTCTTCCGGCCCCATGATCGGAATGCGCCGCATGATCTTCCAGCCCGGCTGATCAGCGCTGAACAGAAAGGCCGAAAGCCCCTTGCGCGGGTCATCCGATGTGCGCGCGATGATGATGAAGATCTTGGCATTGCCGGCGCCGGTGATGAACCATTTCCGCCCGGTGATGCGCCAGCGATCATTTCCAACACGTTCCGCCTTGGTATAGGTCAGATTGGGATCGGAACCGCAGCCATCGGGTTCCGTCATCGCGAAGGCGGATTGCACATCACCATCCACAATCGGCTGCAACCAGCGTGGCTTCATCGCTTCCGGCAAAACGCGATCCAGGATCATCATATTGCCGTCATCAGGCGCGGCGCTATTGAACACCACCGGCCCGAAGATGGACCTGTTCATTTCCTCATAACAGGCGGCCATGCCTATGCGCGGCAATTCCTGGCCACCCAGGCGCTTTGGCATTTGCAGCGCCCAAAGCCCTTCCGCCTTCGCGGCCTTGCGCATTTCCGCCAGCACATGCGGCGCGATGTTTTCATGCTCATCGAAATTCGCGCGATCCGCTTCCAGCGGGATCAGCCTTTCATCCACAAAGCGGCGGATGCGCCGGCGCATATCGTCAATTTCGGGGGGCAGAGAAAATTCCATGACACCAATACCTAAAGCGGGTTGATCGAATGGCCGCCATCCACGGTCACCACCGCGCCGGTCATATGCGCCCCGGCATCGGAAGCGAGCAGCAGAAGCGGCCCGGTAAGGTCCTCGGCAGCGCCAAGTCTGCGCTGCGGGATGCGCTTGATCATCGCCTGCCCTGAATCGGAGGCGAAGAACTCACGATTGAGATCGGTCGCGATATAGCCAGGCGCAATCGCATTCACCCGAATGCCATGCCGCGCCCATTCCACCGCCAAATGGCGCGTCATATGCAACAGCCCGGCCTTCGCGGCGGTATAGCCAACCACACCCGGAATAATGCGCTCCCCGAGGACCGAGGCGATATTGACCACCACGCCTGGGCGCTTCGCTGCCACCAATCGCTTGGCGGCTTCCTGCGCCACCAGAAAGCAGCCGCGCAGATTTACATCCAGCACCGCATCCCAATCTTCCGCGCTTTGCTGCAAGGCGGGCTTGGTCACGGCGATGCCGGCATTATTCACCAGAATATCGCAAGGCGCAGCAAAGGCGGCTTCCGCGGCGGCGAAGGCGGGCGCGATGGTCTCGGGCGCCGTCACATCCAAGGGGACGGATACCGCGCGCGCACCCAATTCGGCGGCCAATGTCGCAGTCGCGGCTTCGCGCCGCGCAGCCAAGGCCACGGAAGCCCCAGCGCCATGCAGCACGCGCGCGAAATGAGCGCCCAGCACGCCAGACGCACCAGTCACCAGCGCCACGCGCCCCTGCAACGAGAACATGCCAGCAATATCCACTGCGCCGCCTCCCTCTCCTGCCAAGGGGTGCCACCGGGCGCGCGCCGGGGCAAGCCCTCAAGACAAGGCGGCTTTTTGCGCCTAGCCTGCCCGCAGCATTGGGGGGTCAGACCATGGCGGACGAAACACGGGTGGCGCTGGTAACCGGCGCGCAGCAGGGCATCGGGGCGGCCGCCGCGCGCGCCCTGGCGGCGGCAGGGCATGATGTCGCGATCAATTGGCTGGATGACGAGGCCCAGGCAGAGCAAGTGGCGGCCTCGGTCCGCGCCTCTGGCCGCCGTGCCGCGCTGATCCGGGGCGATGTCGGCACCGCGGCCGGCGCTGCCGCCTTGGTGGAACAGACCATCGCGGCGCTCGGGCGGATTGATGTGCTGGTGAATAATGCCGGCATTTTCCCGCGCGTTGAGTTTCTGGACATGACGGAAGCCGAATGGGACCGGGTGATTTCCGTGAACCTGAAGGGCAGCGCCTTTTGCGCCCAGGCGGCGGCGCGCGCCATGGTGGCCGCCGGGATCAAGGGGGTGATCATCAATCTGTCGTCATCCTCGGTCCGGGGGGCGCCGCTTGGGGTGCATTATGCCGCGACCAAGGCCGGCATTATCGGCATGGCGCGGTCCATGGCCCTGTCGCTCGCGCCCCATGGCATTCGCGTGAACGCGATCGCACCCGGCCTGACCGATACCGCGCAGCCCCGCTACGGCAATAGCGAAGCGGAACTTGCGGTGATGGCGCAGCAAATCCCGCTCGGCCGCATGGGCCGGCCCGAGGAAATCGCCGGTTTGATGGCCTATCTTGCGTCTGATCAAGCCGCCTGGATCACGGGTCAGGTTTATCACATCAACGGCGGCAATTATCTGGCCTAGGCCCCGAAGCAGGAGGATCAAAATGCGCCCTTGGCTGATCGCATGCGTCTTGGCGGCTTTGCCCGGTATGGCCCTGGCGCAGATGGAACCGGGCGACCCCATTGCCGGCCAGCGCCTGGCCGCGACCTGGTGCGCCAATTGCCACCGCATCGCGCCTGCCGGCCCCGGCCCCGCGACCGATATCGCGCCGAGCTTCGCCGCCATTGCAGCGCTGCCTTCCACAACTTCCATGTCGCTGCGTGCCTATTTGCGCACGCCGCATGCAAATATGCCGGATTACCGCCTGAGCCGGGAGGAGTTGGATGATATTGTGGCTTATCTACTGACAGTTAGGCGTTAAGCCCCGGCTCTGGCGCCCCCGCAAAACCGGGTCTAGCATCCCCCTGTTTGAGCAAGGGGGAAGTGAACTTGTCCGCAGTCAATAAGCCATTCCGCGTCGCCTATCTGGAACGCGTGCCGCATCCTAGCTTTCTGGAAACCGCCACCGCCGATCCCGCCTTGGAAGTGGTGCGGCTTTCCCTGGAAAATGGGGAAGAAGCGGCGCTGGCAGAACTCGCCACCTGTGATGGCTATTACGTGCGTGCGTCGCGCGATGAATTGCCCAAGGCGTTTCATGTGAATGATGCGCTGCTGCAGCGCCTGCCCAATCTGCTGATGGTGGGATCGCAGGGCGCGGGGTATGACACGATCAACCCAGATTCCTGCACCAAGGCCGGCGTGCTGCTGGTGAACCAGGCCGGCGGCAATGCTGAAGCCGTAGCGGAACACGCGGTTGGCATGATGCTGGCGCTGATCAAGAAAATGCCGCAGACCCATGCCGCCATGCGCGCGGGTGAAGCGAAGAAGCGTGAAGTCTTCATGGGCAATAATCTGCTCGGCAAGACGGTGGGCGTGATTGGCATTGGCAATGTCGGGTCGCGCACCACCGCCATTGTGAAGGCCGCCTTCAATTGCCGCGTTTTGGCTTATGATCCCTATGTGGATGCCGAAACCGTGGCCAAGCGCGGCGCCGAAAAGGTGGAATTGGCCGAGTTGTTGGCGCAATCCGATATCGTCAGCGTGCATTGC
>JBIKWX010000322.1:0-3586 GCA_044356095.1 Roseomonas sp. | reverse complement strand
CGGAAGCCATCACGCTTGCGATGTTCCCCGGTTCCATCCCGCGTTTCGTTGAAGCCTGTGGCGTGTGGCGCGGCATGATCGCGGCAGGACGCGTTGCGGCATCGGAACGCTACAAGGCTTGGGCGGCGCTGACCGGCCAGGGCGGCTTTGACGAGGTACTCGCGAAAACTTCCAAGGATACATGAGGAAACCAATGGCCTGGACAGCAAGATACATCATCCAGAACGGCAAGAAGATCGGTTTTGATGAAGCGCGCGTGCATCCATTCTCGGTCGGTCATGCTTATGGCGGCACGGTGTTTGAAGGCATCCGCGCCTATATGAATTACAGCACCGGCAAGCTTGCGGTGTTCCGCCTGGAAGAACATCTGGTGCGACTGGATCAGGGCATGAAATTCATGCGCTTCGACAATCCTCCCTCGCGCGATGAAATGCGCGAGGCGGTGCTGGATGCGGTGCGTGCCAATGAACCGGATGATGATGCCTATATTCGTATCCAGGTGCATATCGAAAGCCTGGGTTCCATGGCCTCCACGGGCAGTATCGGTTGGGCTTGCGGGGCCATGCCGCGCGAACGCAATGCCAAGCGCAGCAGCGGGCTTTCCGTGCATGTTTCTTCCTGGACGCGCATTACAGATACCACCATGCCACCGCGCATCAAGGCAACGGCGAATTACCATGCCGGGCGCATCGCCATGATGCAGGCCAAGGCGGATGGCTATGACAATGCGCTGCTGATGACCCGCGCCGGCAAGATCAGCGAAGGCACCGGCGCCTGTCTGTTCATGGTGCGCGACGGCAAGCTGATTACGCCATCACGTGAAAACGACATTCTGGAAAGCGTCACGCGCGATACCGTTATTCACCTCGCTGCCGAACACGGCCTGAGTGTGGAACAAGGCACAATTGACCGCACGGAACTTTATATCGCCGATGAGTTGTTTTTTTGCGGCACCGGTCAGGAATTGCTGCCGATCACGAGTGTGGACAAGCTGCCGGTCGGTGATGGCAAGCCGGGCGCGATCACCATGCGCTTGCAGGAGGCTTATGAAAGCGTCGTGCGCGGCACCACCAATGCCCATGCGGAATGGCGCACGCCGGTTTAGTCTCGCCCCTCATCCGGGATAGCAAGGCGGGTGCCGCAAGCCTTGCAATGCACGGCATCCACATCATGGCGTTGCAGCCCGCAGGCTGGGCAGGGAAAACGCACCTTGCGCGGGCGAAACATCGCCTGCGCCAGACGCAAAAACAGCGTCACGCCGCAGATCATGATGACAACGGAAAGCAGCTTGCCGAATTTGCCTTCCAGCGTGATGTCGCCAAACCCGGTCGTGGTCAGCGCTGTCACGGTGAAATACAGCGCATCCGCGTAATCGGCGATTTTCGGGTTGATGCTGCGCTGGGTTTCATAGACCAGCGCTGTCATGACAAAGACAAAAACCGCCAGATGCACGCCAGCGATCAGCGCTTCCTCATGCCGGCGGAAGAAGGGCATATCCTCCCGCAATTCCATCAGCGTGCGATAGGTGTGCAAGAGCCTGAGCGTGCGGAGTACGCGCAGGAAGGCAAAACCCTCCCCGGCAAGAGGTGCGAGGAAAGAGAGCACCGCCACCAGATCAATCAGGCTGCCAAAGCGCAAGGCCTGCCGCCCTGGCGCGCGATGCGCGGCAAGATGGGCGATGTATTCAGCCGCCAGCACCAGCCCGATCGCCACATCCACCATGCCGATCCAGGGTTCGCGCGGCAGGAAGGATGTGCTGATCACGAAAAGCAGCGTCAGCAGATCGAAAAAGATGATCCCGTAGCGAAAGCGCCGCGCGGTTGCGGAGCTGCCGAAGTAAAGCTCCCGCAGCTTGAGCCGCCAGCCCTGAAACTGCACCACGCCTGTCATGGTGCAGGCGCGTCAGCGTGTCGGTGTCGGCGGCGTGGTGCTGTAATCGTAAAAGCCGCGCCCGGATTTCCAGCCATACCAGCCGGCTTCAACATATTTCGCAAGCAGGGGCGAAGGCCGATATTTGGAATCGCCCAAACCCTCATGCAGCACTTTCATCACTGAATAAAGCGTATCGAGGCCCACGAAATCCGCGAGCTCCAAAGGCCCCATCGGGTGATTGGCGCCAAGCTTCATGCCGGCATCAATCGCCGCCACATCGCCAACCCCTTCCATGAGTGCCTGTATCGCCTCATTGATCATGGGGCAGAGGATACGGTTGACGACAAAGCCCGGCCAATCCTGCGCCATGACCGGCGCCTTGCCCATGTGCTTGGCCAGCGCTTCCACCGCCTGATAGGTCGCATCTTCCGTGGCCAGGCCACGAATAATCTCAACCAGCTTCATCATCGGCACGGGGTTGAAGAAATGCATGCCAATGAAGCGGCCGGGCCGATCGGTCGCCGCCGCCAGCCGCGTGATCGGAATGGATGATGTATTGGAAGCGAGCAAGGCATCCGGCTTCAGCACCGGGCAAAGGCCAGCGAAGATCTTTTTCTTGATCTCCTCATTCTCGGTTGCCGCTTCAATCACCAGGTCGCAATCGGCGAAGGCGCTGTTATCGGTCGCGGTCACAATGCGCGCCAGCGCCGCCTCGCGATCCGCGCCGCTGATGCTGCCCTTGCTGACCTGCCGTTCCATGTTCTTCGCCATGGTCGCCAGCGCGCGGTCGAGTGCCTGCTGCTGCACATCCATCAGCACCACCGGAATGCCGGAAAGCGCGGCCACATGGGCAATGCCGTTGCCCATCAGCCCCGCGCCAATCACGCCGAGTTTATTGATTGCCGCCATGATGGATGCTCCTGTTCCTGCAACACTCGGGGCACGCCCCGAGCAGGCAAATCACTTCTTGTCGAGTTCGGCTTCCAATTCCGGCATGGCCTTGAACAGATCGGCCACCAGCCCGTAATCGGCCACCTGGAAAATCGGCGCTTCTTCATCCTTGTTGATGGCGACGATAACCTTGCTGTCCTTCATGCCGGCCAGATGCTGGATGGCACCAGAGATACCAACGGCAATATAAAGCTCCGGCGCCACAATCTTGCCGGTCTGGCCGACCTGATGGTCATTCGGCGCATAGCCCGCATCCACCGCAGCGCGGGAAGCGCCAATGGCGGCGCCGAGCTTATCGGCGACCTTTTCGACAATGACGAAATTCTCCGCCGAGCCCATGGCGCGCCCGCCCGAGACCACAATCCGCGCCGCGGTCAATTCCGGGCGTTCGCTTTTGACAATCTCAGCGCCCAGGAAGCGCGAAACGCCAGGATCAGCGGCAGCCGCCACGGCTTCCACCGGCGCCGAGCCACCTTCGGCGGGGACGGGATCAAAGGACGCGGCGCGTACCGTGATCACCTTCTTCGCATCGGCGGATTTCACGGTGGCGAGCGCATTGCCGGCATAGATCGGGCGCACGAAGGTATCGGCATCCACCACATCCGAAATGTCAGACAGGATCTGCACATCAAGCAAAGCAGCAGCGCGCGGCATGACATTCTTGCCGCCAGCGGAAGCCGGCGCAAGCAAATGCGAATAGCCGGGCGCCAAAGCCACCAGCAAGGCGGCCATGGGCTCAGCCAGGCCATTGGCGTAGATGTCA
>JBIKWX010000321.1:0-3594 GCA_044356095.1 Roseomonas sp. | reverse complement strand
ATGACCGTATCATCTTCAATGAAGCAATAGAGATCATATTTCCCCTGGTTGCGCGCGAAGACCCTACGACATTCATAGCCCAATTGGCGCGGCGGCCCTGACCAGATGCGCGCCCGCAAGGGGCCTTCACGTGCAAGCTCTGCAAGCAGGTTTTCCTCGGGAACCGACACTACGATCACATCACCCCGGGTGGTGCGCGGTACCGAATTGACGCGTTCATTGGAGATACGTTTTTCTGTTCCCAAGGTCAGCGCCAAGGGCGAGAGAAGAGTTTGAATCTGCCTATAGCAGATCCGAAATTCGGCGAGACGCTTGTCGAGCGGATCGGTATTGGACCCATTGCTGATGCCGGAATCCGGCGAGTTTCGCCTGAAGAAATGAGGAATGCACACAAGAACGCGAAGCATGTTCTAGACCCTTTTGCCCCTTTGCGGGTTTTTTGGATGCCAAATCACCTGTCTTGTTGCTGGCGGATTGAGCCTTGGCACTCCGCCGTCAAGGCAAATGCGTATCAGGCGTTGGAGGTCTTGCCAAACCACGCGTCTTCGTAGCAGCAGCGACGGTAGCTGACCACGACGCGCCCTAATGCGACCAATTCTCATGCCGGCCGAATTTGAAATTATCGGCATAGACTTTCGGCTTGATGGCGCCCGCAGCCTTGGCTGGCGCTTCGGCTTCATAACGCAGGCCCTGTGCCTCGGCATAGGCAATCGCCTGATCGCGGCTATCGAAATTCAGCGTCACCTGCTTTGCCGTATCGGCCGAGCCATACCAGCCCACCAATTGATCAGCACGCTGCGCTTCGCTCGGCACGAAACTCAGCACCCAGCCCGCCTTGGCGGCTCGGCCGGATTGCATGGCGGATTTCGCCGGCTGGTAGATGCGCGCAAAACCTTTGGTTTCGGACATTGGCTTACCTCTTTCTCTGACGCTTCTTGTCCAACATTCGGCGGCGAATCTCAAGCGAAAGCGGTGGCTTTCCCTGGGCGGCGAACTGCCCCTAAGCTTGTGGCGCCCACGTCCAACCAAGGAACCCCGCCATGCTGCCCAGCCAACGCGATGCCTTCGATATCCCGCGGGATGTCTGCTACCTGAACGCGGCCTCCTGGAGCCCCCTGCCCCGCGCCGTGCAGGCCGCCGGGCATGAGGGGGTGGAGCGCAAGGCACGCCCCTGGGAGGTGGATCCTGGCCTTGCCCGCGCCCAACATGAGAGAACGCGCGCCGCCGCCGCTGCCTTGATTGGCGCAGCGCCTGAAGATGTGGCGCTGATCCCCTCGGTCTCCTATGGCGTGGCCGTGGCGGGCAAGATTTTTGCGCCCCCCGCCGGCACGCGGGTTTTGCTGGTGGAAGACGATCATTCCTCCCCCGTCCTGGAATGGATGACGCGCGCCGCGGCCCAGGGTTTTGCGGTGGAGGTGGTGCGCCGGCCCGCCAATGGCGATTGGACCTCAGCCATGCTGGAGGCCATCGCGCGGCCAGGCGCGGCGCCGGTTTCGCTCGCTTCCATATCTTCCGTGCATTGGGCAGATGGCGGTGCGATTGATATCGCGGCCATCGGGCCTGCCTTGCGGGCCATAGGTGCAGCGCTATTGGTAGATGCAACGCATGGCGCCGGCGTCACACCGATTGATGTCGCAACCCTCGATCCCGATTTCTTGATTTTCCCAACATATAAATGGGTGCTTGGGCCTTATGGGCGCGCCTTCATGTATATCGCCAAGCGTCGGCAGGAAGGCGTCCCTTTGGAGCAAACGGGTTTTGGCCGCCGCGCCATCGCGTCAGAAGCCGCACCCTATTTGAAGGACACGAGCTTCGCCCCCACCGCGCGCCGGTTTGATATGGGGGAGCGCGATCATTTCATCTCCCTCGAAATGGCGGCAGTGGGCATGGAGATGATGGCTGAATGGGGCCCGGCTGCCATCAGCGAAAGGCTTGGCGTGCTGACAGATCGGCTGGCTGACGGCCTGGCGGCGCAAGGTGCGGCGCTCACCGAAAAGCGCTTTCGCGTGCCGCATATTTTGAGCATCGCCTTCCCCGGTGGCATGCCGGAAGGGCTGATTGAAAAACTCGCCGCCTCAGGCGCGCATGTCGCACCCCGGCTTGGGCGGGTTCGCATCAGCCCGCATGTCTATAATGATGAGGCTGATATTGATCGCTTCCTGGATGTTTGGAGCAAGGTCAGGCAATAACGTAGTCAGCAGGATCGAGTTTTTCCGTCATGCGCCGATAATCAACCAGGCGGAAGGGTGAATTGGTCACCACCCTGCCCGCCTTGTTTTTGTACCAACTGCCGACACCGGGATGCGTCCAGACCATGCGCGCATGGGTCGCATCCAGAAACTCATTATAGGCAGCGCAGCGATCCTCACGGATTTCGATGCTGCGCGCACCGCGTTCCACCAATTCCCGGATCGCCTGCATGATGTAGCGCACCTGGCATTCCGAATGGAACATGGCACTTCCGCCATGCGCCAGATTCGTGCCCGGCCCATAGAGCATGAAGAAATTCGGAAAGCGTGGGACGGTAATGCCAAGGAAGGCGCGCGGATCATCATCGCCCCAAAGCTTGCGCACGGAAACGCCGTCGCGGCCGAAAATCTCGAAAGACCCAAGCGCCTTGGCGCCATCAAAACCCGTCGCCATGATGATGATATCGGCGGGATGATGTCGCCCATCGGTGGTTTCCACACCATCCTTCACAATGCGCGCAATGGGTGTGGTGACCAATTCCACATTCGGCGCCGTCAGCATCTTGTACCAGCCATTATCGCGCAGCATGCGTTTGCCGTAAGGCGGATAGGGCGGCACGACCTTTTCCAGCAAATCCGTTCGATTGCCGATCTGCGTCTTGATATAGCCGATGATATCCTCACGCAGCTTCTGGTTCGTGGCATTGAGCGATTGCGCCGGCTGATCCCAATTCGGGTCCTTATGGAGCGACGCATGCATGCCATCGGCGGATGCCCAAAGAAGCTG
The DNA here is from genome assembly GCA_044356095.1 of Roseomonas sp. Lineage (GTDB taxonomy): Bacteria > Pseudomonadota > Alphaproteobacteria > Acetobacterales > Acetobacteraceae > Neoroseomonas. Next base: position 618 of record JBIKWX010000321.1, on the reverse strand, counting down.
GAAGCGATACCATTTGGCATAGAAGGGAATGTGCTTCAGCGCGGCCTTCTTCGCTTCCGTCACCACCGCATGGTAATTAGCGTTATAGACCGCCCAATGCGCCTGGCGCTGGAAAATGGTGAAATGGCCAAGCTTGGGCGCAATGGAAGGCCCGGCCTGCATGCCCGATGCGCCGGTGCCAATCATCGCCACGCGCTTGCCATCAAGCGCGACGCTATGATCCCAACGCGCGGTATGAAATAGCGGGCCGGCGAAATCCTCGACGCCTGGAATGGGCGGGATCACTGGCCGGCTGATGGTGCCCACGGCGCCCACCAGCGCCTCAAATTCATGGGTTTCTTCTTGGCCTTCGGCATCGCGCGTCGTCACGCGCCAAAGTGCCGCCGCCTCATCATAATGCGCGGTAATCACGCTGGTGTTCAGGTGCAAATGCGGCCGCAGCCCATACTTATCGGCAATGCCTTCCAGATAGTTCCAAAGCTGATCGCGCTTGGAAAAATGCTCCGGCCAATCATGATTGGGTTCGAAGGACAGGGAATAGAAGTGATTGGGCGTATCCACGCCGCAGCCCGGATAGTCATTCTCATACCAGGTGCCGCCGACCGCATCATTCTTCTC
>JBIKWX010000320.1:0-3611 GCA_044356095.1 Roseomonas sp. | reverse complement strand
CAGCCGCCGCCATGACATGCGCCTGATCCGCATCCCGCGCGGCAAACAGCGTCTCAATGGCAGGCGCGTCCAGCCTTTCGCCCTGCGCGGCCCGTTCCACCAAGGCTGACAGCGCTGCATCAGTCGCAGGCAATAGCGGTGCGGCCAAGCGTGGCGGCGTCAGCGCTCCGGGCGACCAATTATCGCCGCGCGCGAAGCCGGCAGCGTCACTGGCGCGGAGCATTGCGGTTGCAATCCGCGGCGCGAACCAATCACGCGGCGCGCGCAAATAGGCAGGATAGGCCGGCAGGCGTTGCACCAATACCTTGCCCATGCTGGCGGTTTTCTCAGCTAGTGTCGCAATCGCGGGCCAAGGCGCTTCCGGGTTAACGTGATCCGGCGTCACCGGCGAAATGCCGCCCCAATCATTGATGCCGGCGGCGATCAGGCTTGGATAGGTACCGGGCGAAAGATTGGGCGGCGCCTGGATATTCGCCTCAGCACCCAGAATGATGCGCGCTGAGGCAATGGTCCAGAGCAGATCGTCCAAATCGGGTTCATCCGCATCTGCGCGCTTGGTGCGCGGCTTGGCACGGAAATTCTGGATGATGACTTCCTGCACATGCCCGTAACGCGCATGGCTTGCTGCGATGGCGCGCAGCGCTTCCAAGCGTTCCGCGCGGGTCTCGCCAATGCCAATCAGAATGCCCGTGGTGAAGGGAATCCGCGCTGCGCCCGCCTCATTCAACACCGCCAGCCGGATGGCGGGGAGCTTGTCAGGGCTGCCATGATGCACGCCGCCGGGCGCGCAGAGCCTTTCACTGGTGCTTTCCAGCATGATGCCTTGGCTCGCGGTCACATCGCGCAAGGCGCCAAGTTCTGCTGCATTCATAACACCAGGATTGGCGTGCGGCAGCAGCCCGGTTTCGCGCAGCACCAGATCGCACATCGCCGCCAGATATTCGATCGTGCTGGCATGACCCATTTCGGCCAAAGCCTCACGCGCCTGGCGCCAGCGCAATTCCGGTTTATCGCCCAAGGTGAATAGCGCTTCCGTGCACCCGGCCTTGGCTCCGGCGCGTGCAATTGCCAGCACCTCCTCAGGCGAGAGATAGGCGGCACGGCCCGCACGCGGTTTTTCGGCGAAGGTGCAGTAGTGGCAGACATCGCGGCAGAGCTTGGTCAGCGGAATGAAGACCTTGCGCGAATAGCACATGACGCGCCCATGGCCGGCATCGCGCAAGGCGGCCGCTTCCGCCATCAGCTCCGCCAGCGGTGTGGTTTCCAACCTGTCCTGCACCCTTGCCATCCTCCTTCCCCTGGCCCCATCGTGTGGGAATGCCGCGCCGGATGCAATGCGCGCGGCTGGGAGGCCCAGCATGCAGATCGGTTTCAACGCCCCAACCGCCGGCCCGCTTGCCTCGCCCGAGGCGATTACCCAACTGCTGCAGGGTGGGGAGGCGATGGGCTATGCCTATGCCACCTTCAGCGACCATGTGGTGATCCCGACCGATATTCACGCCATCTACCCCTATTCGGATAATGGCGAATTCCCCGCCGGCGCGCGCGGAGGCCGGCATGAACAATTGACCGAGGTGATGTTCGCCGCCGCACGCACCACGAAACTACGGCTGGTGACATCCGTCATGGTGGTGCCGCATCGCCCGGCGGTGCTGACGGCGAAAATCCTGTCCACGATTGATATTTTCTCCAATGGCCGGCTCACGCTTGGCATTGGTGCGGGTTGGTTGAAGGAGGAATTTGAAGCACTCGACGCGCCCGATTTCGCTGCGCGCGGCAAGGTGACGGATGAATACATCCTGGCCGCGCGGGAGCTTTGGACCGCAGCCGAGCCGCGCTTTCAGGGCGAGCATGTCAGCTTCGACAAGATCAGCTTTGAACCAAAGCCGGTGCAGCCTGGCGGCCCGCCGATTTGGGTGGGTGGCGAAAGCGGCCCGGCGCTGCGGCGTACGGCAAGGTTGGGTGATGCCTGGTATCCCATCGGCACGAATCCGGCTTTTCCCCTGGATAGCCTGGCCCGCTACAAGGCCGCGGTTGCCAAGCTGCACCGCCTGACGGCGGAGGCTGGGCGAGACACAGCGCGGGTTGGGCTCGCGCTTCGTGTGCAGAAATTCGGCGCGGAATTGCCCGCACTTGCCGGTGATGGCGAGCGGCATTTGTTTTCTGGTTCAGCGGCGCAGATTGTGGAAGATATCCATGCCTTGCGCGCGCTTGGTGTCAGCGCGATTGATTTCAACTTCCTTGGTTCCACGGTTGAAAAAGTGCTCGTGCAGATGGAAAGCTTTCGCGCTTCCGTGATGGAAAGGATCTGAACCATGCGCCTTGGCATGACGCTTGGCATGACCGGCACCATTGACATGGCGCTGGTGCTGGAAGCCGAGAGGCTTGGCTTCACCATGGTCTGGTGCGGCGAAAGCTATGGGTCTGATGCCGTGACACCGATCACCTGGGTGCTGGCACAAACCACAAAAATCAAGGCTGGCACAGGCATTATGCAAATGCCGGCGCGCAGCCCCGCCTGCGCGGCTTCCACGGCTATGACGCTGCAATCGCTTTCCGGGGATCGTTTTTTGTGCGGGGTTGGGCCTTCCGGGCCGCAGGTGGTGGAAGGCTGGCATGGTCAGGCTTATGGCAGCCCCTTGGTGCGTACGCGCGAATATATTGACATCATGCGCGCCATCATCGCGCGCGAAAGGCCGCTGGAATATCAGGGAACGCATTATCGCATCCCCTATGATGGGCCGGATGCGACTGGGCTTGGGAAGCCACTGAAAAGCATTCTGCACGGCAAGCCGATGCGCTTTTATTGCGCTTCCATCACGCCGGGCGGCATGCGGCTGGCGGGTGAAATCGCCGATGGCAATTTGCCGATTTTCATGTCGCCGGAGAAAGCGGATCTGGTGGTGAAGCCAACGTTGGAAGGTATGGCGAAGGCCACCACGCCGCGCGCCTTAAGCGATTTTGATATCGCGCCCTATACGAAAATCCGGGTGGGCGATGATCTGCAAGCCTGCCGTGATTCCGTGAAGCCGGAGCTGGCGCTTTACATCGGCGGCATGGGCGCGATTGGCAAGAATTTCTACAATGACTACTGCAAGCGCCTGGGTTTTCCCGATGCGGCGGCGGCGATCCAAAAGGCGTTTCTGGCCGGGCATCGTAAGGAGGCGATTGCCGCCGTGCCGGATGCGCTGGTGGATGAAATCGCCCTGGTCGGCCCGGCGGATCGCGTACGCGCCCGCTTGCGTGATTGGCAGGCGGCAGCGCGTGAGGGCAAGTTGAATACGCTGGTGCTGACGGGCGCCACGCAGGAAGCGTTGAGAATCGCCGCCGAGACGGTGCTTTAGGCCACAGCGCGTATCAACGCCGCCCAGCGATCAAGCTGCGGCAGAATCTCATCTCGCTTGGCGGAAGCAAGGCTGAGCACCACGCGCTGCACGCCAAGATCACGATCCGCCAGCAGCGCATCGCGGTCTTCCTTCACGCCCCAGATGGTGATGGGCAAATCTTCTTCACGGCGGCCGGCATCGGCAACCAATTGGCGGAATTGCGGAATCAGCGCGCCAACATCGGCATAGTGCTTGCGCACACGATGCGGCATCCAGCCATTGCCA
>JBIKWX010000087.1:0-12625 GCA_044356095.1 Roseomonas sp. | reverse complement strand
AATGGATCAGCGCAGCGCGCCGGAACGCGCGGCGTTTCTGGCGAAGGTGAAGGCACGGCTTAGCCGGTGGTAGAGCATTTTCAAGCCAAGTGAACACACTTGGCGGCTCGGAAAATGCGATCAAGAAAAGTTACTGAAACAAATGATCCAATTCGCGCCAATCCGGCACTTCCGCATCCAGCACTTTGCCATTGCGCAGCACGATCCGGTCCGCCTGCGGGCGCGATAGCCATTCGGTCATGTGGCGCGCGCGGAACAGGATAAGATCAGCCGGAGCGCCCGTGCGGATCATGCCCGCCCCTGGCAGCCCCATTGCCGCGGCAGGCCGCGCACCAACGGAAAGCGGCCAATCACCATAGGGGTGATCCAGATGCAGGATGCGCGTCGCTTCGCGCATCACCTCCACCATGTCGAGATCACCATAGGCGTAGAAAGGATCGCGCGTATTGTCAGACGCGAGGGAGACAGAAACACCCGCCGCCTGCATTTCATGCACCAAAGTCACACCGCGCCAACGCGGCGTGCGTCCGGGCTCACGGTCCTGCAAATACATATTGCACATGGGCAGCACCACAATCGCAACGCCGGCATCGGCGCAGGCCTTGATGGTTTCCAGCGCGAATTCATCTGTCTGGCGCGAAAGCGAACAGCAATGGCCGCATTGGATGCGCCCCTTGAAGTTGCGCCGCATCGCTGTCAGCGCAATTTCGCGCAAGGCACGCGCACCGGTCTCCCCACTTTCATCCACGTGCAAATCAAGGTCCAGGCCGCGCGCTTCGGCAAGGGCGAAGAAATGATCCAGCATGGCGTGGAATTCGGGCGGAATATCATCATGAATGCCGCCCGAAAGCCGCGTCACCATGCCCAAGACACCGCCGGATTCCGCGACAATATCAGCAAGCTGCGCGCCCTCATCCCCCGCAAAGCGGTCCAGCGGCGCGATGGAGGAAGCCTGCAAGATGATGCGGCCTGCCCAATCATCGCGCAGCTGGCGAAACATGCGCCAGGCCTTGGGCGCATGGGGCATGTAGCTATCGAGATGCGTGCGCAGCGCAACCGTGCCATGGGCGTAAGCCGCACGCAGCGCGAATTCAGCGCGCGCGCGCATATCAGCTTCAGACCAATTCACACCACGATCCGCCATCACGGTGGTGACAGCGCCAATGAAACTGCCATCCGGATTGGCCGCGCGCTGCCAGATATGGCCCTTATCCAGATGCGTATGCGCATCCAACATGCCGGGCCAGATCTGCCCGCCATCGAGGGACACACCATCCGGGGCAGAGCCCAACGGCGCGATGGCAGCAATGCGCCCCTGTTCAACGCGCAGGTCGAACCGCGCAATGCCGTCACGGTCGAGGGGTAGAGCAGCTGCGCCTTCCAGCACTGCGGCCGGGGCACGCACATCACGCAACCAGAAATCACCGTCCGCGCCGGCCAAGGCAGCGCGGGTTTTTGCCATGGCGCTACTCATCGCCGGTCCCCCCGTCCCATCGCGCTTTCATGCCAGTGACGCAGCAGCAAATGCGTAATCAGGCTAAGCGCCAGGAAAATCGCGATCCCTGTCGTGGAAACCAGCACAAGGGCCGCGAACATGCGCGGGATTTGCAACTGATACCCTGCTTCCAGAATCCGGTAAGCCAGACCGGAAGCACTGCCGCCGGTGCCGGCGACAAACTCGGCCACAATGGCGCCAATCAGCGCAAGCCCGCCAGAAATCCGCAAACCCGCCAGGAAATAGGGCAGCGCAGATGGCAGCAGCAGGCGCGTCAGCACCTGCCAACGCGACGCACGATACAGCTTGAACAAATCCTTCAAATTATGATCGGCTGAATTCAAGCCAACGGTCGTGTTGGACAGGATCGGGAAGAAGGCGACGATCCAGGCGCAGATCAGCAGGGATATCGCGATGTCATCCACCCAAATGATGATCAGCGGCGCAATCGCCACAATGGGGGTGACTTGCAAAATCACCGCGAAGGGAAAGAGCGACAATTCAATGATGCGCGATTGCGCAAAAAGAATGGCCAGCACCAGCCCCAAAATCGCCGCCACCGATAGCGCCATGAAGGTGATCTTTAGCGTGATCAGCAGCGATACGGAAAGCGATCCCCAATCGCGCAGCAGCGTCTGCCAAATCGCAATCGGCCCTGGCAGAATATAGGGCGGGATTTCACGCACCCGCACCATCATCTCCCAGCCGCCCAGGAACAACAGCGCCAGCAGAGTGGGCGCCAGAATGCGCAGCCAGGGGCCTTCCAAAAAGCCGCCGGCAGCGGGTGCGGCTTCCGTGCTCTCACTCATGGGCACCTCCCATGGCGGAAGACAGCGCATGGGATACGGTGCGGCATTGCGCCGCGTATTCGGGGGAGGTGCGGAACTCCTCGCCCCGTTCCGCCGGCGCGGTGATGCGCACTTCCTCCGCAATCCGGCCCGGGCGCGGGGCCATCACCACAATGCGGTCCGCCAGATAGACGCTTTCAAACACCGAATGGGTCACGAATATCACCGTAAAACGTTCCTGCGCCCAAAGTTGCACCAGATCATTATTCAGCCGAAAACGCGTGATTTCATCAAGCGCCGCGAAGGGTTCATCCATCAGCAAAATGCGCGGGCGGGTGACCAAGGCGCGCGCAATGGAAACCCGCATGCGCATGCCGCCTGACAAGGCGCGGGGATAGGCTTTCTCAAACCCCTTCAGATCAACGCGGGCGATCCATTCGGCGGCGCGTTCTTCGGCTTCGCGCCGCTTCATGCCGGCCAATTCAAGCGGCAGCGCGACATTGCGGATCACGCTCGCCCAGGGCATCAGGGTTGGTTCCTGGAATACAAAACCGATATCGCGTTCCACCGCGCCGGCCGCGTCATGCATGGCGGTCGGCCATTCCATGGTCCCGCCGCTCGGCGCCGTCAGCCCCGCAATCAGGCGCAGCAGCGTGGATTTGCCGCAGCCCGAAGGTCCCAGAAGTGCGATGAAATCGCCCGGCATGATCGTCAGATCAATGCCATCCAAAGCCAGGGTTCCCGTCGCGTAGCGCTTGGAAACCCCAGTGAGCGAAAGCAGCGGGCGCCGAGGGCTCAAGCCAGGCCAGCCCGCCGATTGACGAAGCGCAGCGAATAGGCGCGCTTCACATCAAGCCCAGGCGGCATCACTTCCGCATCACGCATGGCGGTGTAGAAGGCTTCCCAACGCTCATCCGTCATGGCGCCGATGCCAAGGCGTTCTGCATCGCCGGAGAATACGATGCCGCGTTCATTCATGGCGCGCACGGCGTAATCAATCTTCTCCTGCGTCATTTCCTGATTGTCGCGCATGATGAGCGCATTGGCCGCCGCCACATCCTGCCCGCGCAAATACTGCGTCCAACCCTGCATGGTAGCATCCACAAAGCGCTGGATCAGCTCTGGCTTTTCATCCACAAGCCTGCGGGAGATATCAATCGTCGTCTGATAATTCGGGAAGCCCGCATCGGCAAAAAGCAGCACGCGCGGATCAGCGCCAGCCAGCCGCGCCGCGAAGGGCTCGGACGAGACAAAGCATTGCTGAATGGCCTGCTTATCCGCGAGGAAAGGCTGAACATTGAAGGTATAGGGACGGATCTGACTGTCAGTGAAGCCAAAGCGCCGACGCAGAAAGGGCCAATAGGTTACGCGCCCGCCAGCACCCACCAGAATGGGCCGGCCACGCATTTGCTCGAAGCTCGTGAAACCGGCTTCGGCATGGAACATGAAGCCCTGCGGGTCCTTCTGCATGATGGCGCCAATCGCCATGAAGGGCACGTTTTCGCGCACATAATTCAGCGCCTGAAAGCCGGAGGACATGATCATGTCCACCCGCCCGGCGAGCAATAGCTGCGCGGGGTTCTGCTGCGGGCCGCCCATGCGGATTTCGCAATCAATGCCGGCGCGGCGATAAAGCCCATTGGCCAGCGCCAGGTAATAGCCACCATGTTCCGCCTGGGCGCGCCAATTGGTCTGGAAGGAGAGCTTTTCGAGTGTCTGCGCCAGCGGCACCCGCGCGCCGGCCACCGCTGAAAGCACAAGGGCCGTGCCGCCCGTGAGCATTGCGCGGCGTTCAATCCGATACCTGGTTCTCATGGGGGGATTCTCCTCGCTGGGGGCAGCTTGAGCCGTCTCAATGCCTCAGGCAGATGGGGGCAGCAAGGCATATGCCAATCCTTTGGGCGGTTCTTGGGGGTGAATCCCGCCAGCATCGCCTGTTTTTCGTGCATTGGGCGCCGCCGATGTGATCATCTGGCCCGCTTATCCAACCGGCGGCGGCTTTACCCAACCGAGTCGCCAAGGACCGCTGTTTCCCCCGTGCCGGCTTCTGCCCTATCCTGCCCCCGGCCAGGAGCCTCCGGGAGGGCGCAAGCCTCATGACCACCACCGCGGTGCCGCCGCGTCAGACCAGCTTGCTGCTTGGCATTTTCTTCATGTGCTCGGCCTGCACATTGTTTCCGATAATGAATGGCATTGTGCAGGTCTTGAGCCGGGATTACCCATCCGAACAGATCATCTGGGCGCGCACAACAGGGCATTTGCTGATTGTACTGGCGCTGATTGTCCCGCGTTATGGGTTGGTTGTGCTGCAAAGCCGGAAGCCCGGGGTGCAAATCTCGCGGTCCTTATTGTTGTTGGCTTCCACAACGTTTTTCTTTTTCTCGGTCAAGGATGTGCCGCTGGCCAAGGCATCTTCCATTTCCTTCATGTCGCCGTTCTTCGTGACCCTGCTGGCGCTGCCCATGTTGGGCGAGCAGATCGGCTGGAAGCGCCTGGCCGCCGTGACGGTCGGCTTCCTTGGTGTGCTCGTGGTGATCAGGCCAGGGTCTGAGGTGTTCCAACCTGCCGCCCTTGGTATTGTGGCCAGCGCCTTTTGTTATGCCATCTACCAAATTCTGACACGGCAAGTGGCGGGGCTTGATCGGCCCGAGACATCCGTAATGTATAGCGGGCTTTTTGGCGCCCTGGTGATGTGCTGCGTCATTCCTTTCTTCTGGGTGCCCTTCAATAATTGGGCGGATGTCTTTTGGCATTTGACGCTGGGCGTTCTGGGTGCGGCGGGCCATTGGTGCGTGGCCAAGGCAATGACCTATGGCGCGGCCAATGTGATCGCTCCCTTCCAATATTGGCAAATGATCGGCGCCATCGCGGTGGGCTATGCCATTACCGGGCTTTGGCCGGATCAATGGACCTGGCTTGGCGCCAGCATCATCATTGGCGCCGGGCTTTACATTGCCATCACCGAAACCCGCTCCCGGAAAACGTGATGCCCCCCTTGCCATCGGCGCCACTTCGGCGAAGCATAAGCCAGACCAGCAAAGGGGCTCCGCATGGCGCGCAACAAGACCTATCCGGATTTCGATGCGGCGGTGGCGGATGTTCCCGATGGCGCCGTGATTGCCATTGGCGGCTTCGCCGGCCCCGGCACGCCGTATAATCTGATTGCCGCCTTGGCGCGGCGCGGCGCCAAGCGCCTGACCTGCATCGCCAATACCACCGGTGGCGCGCATAAACCGCGCATGCCCGATATTGGCATGCTGGTGGAAAACGGTCAGGTCGCGAAGGTGATTTGCTCCTTCACCGCAGCGACACGCGCATCCGATGTGCTGCCCTTCACGAAATACTACGAATCAGGCGAAGTCGCCGCGGAAATCGTCCCGCAAGGCACGCTGGCCGAACGGTTGCGCGCTGCGGGTGCCGGCATTCCCGCCTTTTATACGCCAACCGCGGTGGGCACTGAATTGGCCGAAGGCCGCGAAACACGCGACATCAATGGCCGGCGCTATTTGCTGGAATATGCGTTGCCGGTGGATTTTGCCTTTATTCGTGCGGCGCGGGCAGATGCAGCGGGCAATCTGCGCTTTCATCGCAGCCAGCGCAATTTCAATCCCTTGATGGCAATGGCAGCAAAAACCACGATCGTGGAGGTAGAAGAAGACATTCTGCCCGCCGGTGCGATAGACGCGGATGATGTGCATACGCCTGGCCTTGTGGTGCATCGGCTGATCCGCGTACCGCCTCCCCCCATGGGACTTTGGACCCGCAAGCGGGAGGCCGCAAAATGAGCTGGACACGCATGCAAATGGCCGAAAGGCTGGTGCGCGAATTTCAGGATGGTTGGGTGGTCAATCTTGGTGTTGGCATGCCGACCATGATTGCCGATGTGCCGATGGGTGATCGCGATATCATCTTTCATGCTGAAAACGGCGTGATTGGTTATGGCGCGGTCTGCGCGCCGGGTACGGAAGACCTCAATCTGGTCAATGCCGGTGGGCAGAATGTTGTGCTGAACCCTGGTGCTTCCATTGTGCATCACGCGGATAGCTTTGGGCTGATCCGTGGTGGGCGGATGGATGTGACGGTGATGGGTGCCTATGAAGTCGCGGCCAATGGCGATTTCGCCAATTGGAAACTGAAAGGCGCCAAGGGTGGCGGTATTGGTGGAGCGATGGATTTGGCCGCCTGTGCCCAGCGCGTTTTTATCATGCTGGAACATCGCACGCGTGACGGCGCTTCCCGATTGCTGCCGCGTTGCAGCCTGCCGATCACTGCCGCCGGCGTGGTGACCTTGGTGGTGACGGATCTTGGGCTTTTCGCGCCCATGGGTGAGGGTTTCGCGTTGCGCGATCTGGCCCCGGATGTGACGCTGGAAGAAGTGCGCGCCGCCACTGCCTGCCCCATCATCGCTTGAGGAAACCCCATGCCCCAGTTGATTGATTATTATGTTTCGCTCAATTCGCCCTGGACCCATTTGGGCGCAGCGCGGATTGAAGCCTTGGCAGCGCAGCATGGCGCGGAACTCCGCATCTGGCCGGTGGATTTCGGCACCATCTTTGCCGGTTCCGGCGGCTTGCCACTGCCCAAACGTTCACCGCAGCGCCAGGCCTATCGCTTGCAGGAATTGCAGCGCTGGCGCGATGCGCTGGGTATCCCGATCAATATTCATCCCAAGCATTCCCCGGCCAATGAATTGCCCGGCGCGGCCAGTGTGATTGCGCTCCGCGAAACACAGGGCCATGCACCGGCCATTCGCCTAGCCCATCGCATCCTGAAGGCGCTTTGGCAGGAAGAACAGGATACGGGCGACACGGCGACCCTCGCGGTGCTGATGCGCGACTGCGGCCTGGATGCGGAGGCGCTGCTGCGTCTGGCGGAAGACCCGCGCTGGCTGGAACAGCGCAAGGCCGATACCGCTGCCGCGCTGGAACGCGGTGTTTTTGGTGCGCCTTGCTATGTGATTGGTGAGGATATGTTCTGGGGCCAGGACAGGCTTGAATTCGTCGCCAAGCGCTTGAGCAAAGGCGCTTGATGTTCAGCGGCAAATCCATTGCAAGGCTGGAAGATGCGCGGTTTCTGACCGGGCGCGGGCGTTATGTTTCGGACATCGTTCCCCCGGATGCGCTGCATGCCGTGGTGCTGCGATCACCCCATGCCCATGCGGTATTGCATGAGATCACCACAGCAGCAGCGCGCACCATGCCAGGTGTGGTGGGTGTTTTCACTGCCGCCGATCTTGCCGCCGATGATCTGGCGCCTTTGCCCTGCACGGCGGTGGTCGCGAGTGTGGCGCCGATGATCGTACCGCCGCGCCCTGTGCTGGCAACGGATCGCGTGCGGCATTTGGGTGAGGCGGTTGCCCTGATCATCGCGACCAGCGCCTCTGCCGCTCGTGATGCGGCGGAGGCGATTGAGGTGAGCTACGATCCCCTGCCCGCCGTGATTGATGGCGCGTCTGCGCTTGGCACGGAAGCACCGCAAATCTGGCCGCAAGCGCCAGGCAATGAGGCATTTCGTTTCCTGAAAGGCGATCGCGCTGCCACCGATGCGGCTTTCGCGCAGGCCGATCATATTGTCAGCCTTGATCTGTTCAATAACCGCGTTCATGCAGTGCCGATTGAACCGCGTGCGGCGCTGGCGCGTTTTGATGATGGGCGGTTTGAACTGATTTTCACCGGCATGGGCGTGCATGGCATTCGCCGGCAACTCGCGACCGTGTTTCGCCTGCCGGAAGATGCCTTTCATCTTGTCTGCCCCGATGTCGGCGGCGGCTTTGGTGCCAAAAATTTCCTGTTTCCAGAACATGTGTTGGCGCTTTGGGCCGCACGGCGACTTGGCCGCGCGATTGCCTGGCAAGCGGAACCGAGCGAGGAATTCGCCGCCGCCGTGCATGGCCGCGATTTACGCGCCAATGCAAGGCTGGCTTTGGCTGATGATGGTCGCTTTTTGGGCCTGGACATCAGCAGCATTGCCGATATGGGCGCCTATCTTTCTGCCGTTGGCCCGCATTGCCCGACCAATGCTTTTTCCACCGCGATGGGCGGCGTTTATGCGATCCCCGCCATGCATCTGGAAGTGCGCGGTGCCTTCACTAATAGCCTGCCGGTGGATGCCTATCGCGGCGCCGGCAAGCCAGAGGCGAATTACATCATTGAAAGGCTGGTGGATACCGCCGCGCGCCAGTTGGGGCGTGATGCCGCAGCCTTGCGCGCGATGAATATGCTGCCCGATGCACCGCATCGCACCGCCATGGGCATGGCCGTGGATGGCGGGCGCTTTGCCGCTAATCTCGCAGTCCTGGACAAGGTTTCCGATGCGGAAGGTTTTGCGGCGCGGCGCGCGGAAGCAGCGCAGCGCGGCATGTTGCTTGGTCGCGGCGTTGCCTGTTTTCTGGAAACCGCGCGCGGTGCGCCAGGCGAATGGGCTTCGGTCAGCATAGATGCATCCGGGCAGGCCCGCGCGGCGATTGGCACGCAAAGCAATGGCCAGGGGCATGAAACCAGCTATGCGCAGATTGTTGCGGACCGGCTTGGGTTGATTCCCGCCGAGGTGCAGGTGCAGCAAGCCGATACGCAACTGTTGCCCAATGGCAATGGCCATGGCGGCGCGCGTTCACTGCATTTGGGCGGAGGTGCATTGGTGCTCGCACTTGATACGCTGATGGAAAAGGCGCGCCTGATCGCCGCACACTTGCTGCAAGCCGATCCCACTGCGCTTGCTTTCGCAGATGGGCGCTTCGCCCTACCGGATGGAGAGCGCTTCATCACCTTGGCAGAAATCGCGCGTGCAGCAGAAGATTCCACAAGCCTTCCCGAAGGCATTACGCCTGGACTTACCGCATCCGGTCACAATACCTCTGACCTCGTGACCTTCCCCAATGGCAGCCAGGTCGCGGAGGTTGAGATTGACCCGGAAACCGGGCATGCGCGGCTCACACGCTATGTCGCGGTGGATGATTACGGGCGCCTGATAAATCCACGCCTGACGCAAGGGCAGGTCCAGGGCGGGCTGGTGCAGGGCATTGGTCAGGCCATGCTGGAAGACATTATTTATGATCGCGAATCAGGCCAATTGCTGACCGGTTCCCTGATGGATTACGCGCTACCTCGTGCGGATGATGTGCCGGCCATTGAAGTTTTGTTGGAAGGCACGCCCACGAAATCCAATCCACTCGGCGTGAAAGGCTCTGGTCAGGCGGGCGCCATCGCCGCACCGCAAACAGTGATGAACGCCATTGCGGATGCGCTGGTGCTGCGGGGCGCGACTGCACCCGATATGCCAGCAACGCCTGAGAAGATTTGGCGTGCGCTTCAAAACGCCCCCTCCCCTGAAAGGAATTGATGCCATGACCTATCAAGTCACGCGAGATTTCATCGGCTACGGCGCCAATCCGCCCGATCCGCAATGGCCAGGCGGCGCGAAGCTCGCCGTGAATTTTGTCATCAATTATGAGGAAGGCAGTGAGCCATCTTTCGAACTTGGTGATGGCGTCACGGAAAATGGCCTGACCGAAGCGCATGGCCTCAATCAGGTGAAATCAGGCCGCGATTTAGCCGCCGAGGGCATGTTCGAATATGGCAGTCGCGTTGGCTTTTGGCGCCTGCATCGGCTGTTTCAGGAACGCAACCTGCCGGTGACGATTTTCGGCTGCGCACTGGCACTTGAACGCAACCCTGAGGCCGCCGCCGCCATCAAGGCCGCAGGCTATGATGTCTGTTCCCATGGCTGGCGCTGGGTGAAGCATTTTGAGCTGTCGGAAGAAGAAGAACGCGATCATATCCGCAAGGCGATTGACAGCCAGCAAAAGACTGTCGGGCATCGGCCAGATGGCTGGTATTGTCGTTATGGACCTTCCGTGAACACGCGCCGCCTGGTCGTGGAGGAAGGTGGCTTTCTCTATGACAGCGATTATTACGGCGATGAATTACCAATCTGGACGCGCGTGAATGACAAACCGCATCTGGTCGTGCCCTATTCGCTCACGAATAATGACGGCAAATATGCTGGCTGGATGGGCACGTCCGATCAATGGTTTTCCTATATCCGTGATGCTTTCGACATGCTCTATGAAGAAGGCCGCAAGGGGCAGCCCAAGATGATGTCGGTTGGGCTGCATATGCGCCTGATTGGCCACCCGGCGCGCGCGGTCGCGCTGCAAAGGCTGCTGGATTACATGGCGGATAAGCGCGATGTCTGGATCACGCGCCGCGTGGATATTGCCCGACATTGGATGGCGGTGCATCCGGCAAAGTGATGTAAAGCCGTCGACGTCATGGCGTGAACATGATGAACTGAGACAAATAACCGAACCTTGGAGGTCTTCATGATGTTGAAACAACTCCTCGCTGGCGTCGTAATGGCGACCGGCATCGTCTTCTCGGCTGCGGCGCAATTGCCGACACTGCCCGCCGGCGCGCCGATCCGCATCTCTGCCGTGACACAACCGCTACCGACCCAGCCGCAATATACGCGCGTGGATATCCCTGTACTGCGCGACGGCACGGCAGCGCGCAGCAATGGCCGCGTGCAGGTGCAGCTTTCGACACATGCGGAACGCAATCTCGCGGGTAATGAGATTGTGCGCCTGGTGCGTTCTGGCCAAGTGGAAATCGGCGCTGGTACGCTGACCACACTTTCGGGTGACGTGCCCATTCTGGATGGTATAGACCTTGCGGGTCTGGCGCCTGATATCAATGATGCGCGACGCATTGCCGAAGCAGTCTTGCCTGTTGCGAACCGCGATTTGGAACGCTTCGGCGCGCGGCTTGTCGCGATGTATCCCTTCCCGGCGCAAGTGGTATTTTGCCGTGCTGCCTTCACGAGCCTGAATGATTTGCGCGGCCGGCGCATCCGTACCTTCGGCAATTCGCTGGTGGATTTCTTCACAGCGCTTGGCGCGCAGCCCGTCAGCATCGGCTTCCCGGAAGTTTATTCGGCGCTGGAACGTGGCGTAGTTGATTGCGCCATCACAGGTTCCGGTTCGGGTGCGGCGGCGCGCTGGCCCGAAGTTTCCACGCATATCTCTGACCTGCCGGTTTCCTGGGCGGTTGCGGGCTATCTGGTGAATTTGAATTGGTGGAACCGTCTGGAACCTGCCGTGCGCGATTTCATGGAAGCGACCATGAAGGAAGTGAGCAATCAGCAATGGGCGCTCGGCCTTGCCGCCACGCGCGATGGCATTGATTGCAATATTGGTCGCGCTGCCGGCTGCAGCATCCATAACCTCGCCGCGCGTCCCATGACGGAAGTAAGTGCCTCGGCCGCGGACAAGGCGCAGGCGAAGGAGATTTTCCGCACCACTGTATTGCCGGGTTGGGTGCGGCGCTGCGGTGCGCGGTGCGGCGAAGTCTATAATGACGTGATCGCGCCGATCAGCGGTGTGCGCTTCGGCGGATGAGCAACGGCGCCAGCACGACCCCCGCATGGCTGCATGCAGCACGGCGACTCAGGATCTGGGTCGCCGCGGTTGCTGCCGTGATGGCGCATATTGCCGGCTGGAACTACATTCTCTGCGCCTGTTTCATCACCTTTGATATCGTGGCGCGGAGTTTTTTTGGGTTTTCTTCCAAGGCGACGGTCGAAGTCACCGGCTATATGCTGGCGGGTGGCATCGCCTGGGCCTTGGCGCATACGCTGGCGCGGCGCGCGCATATTCGCGTGGATGTCTTCATGATGCGCCTGCCGCTTGGTCTGCGTGCCTGGCTGCATCTTTTCTCCCTCACGCTGCTTCTGGGGCTTGGGATTTTCTTTGCCTGGGCCGCGCTCGAACTGGTGGATGAAAGTGCGCTGTTTAACGCGCATGACAATTCCGCCTTGCGCATTGAAATGATCTGGCCGCAAGGCATTTGGGCCTTTGGCATCATCAGCTTCGCCGTCATGGCACTGGTTCTGATGCTGGAAGCGAGCCTTTCGATCCTCGCCGGAGAGCCTGAGGCTTTGGATACCCTGCTTGGTTCCCGTACCTTGCAGGATGAGACTGAGGAAGCCTTGGAAGCGGTTGCCATGGCGCATGAAGGGCCGGGGCCCAAGCCATGATCGCGATTGTCTTTCTGCTCGGTCTATTGGCTGTCACCATCTTCGCTGCAGCAAGTGGCGCGCAAGCGCTGCCGATTGCCGAGATTATGATGCTGGTCGGCATTTTCGTGCTATTCTTCGGCTCGGGCGTTTATATTGCGGCTGTCCTGGGTATTCTTGGCGTTTTGATCGGTTTTCTATTCTCTGATCGCCCCTGGTGGGCCTTCATGGGACAAACGCTTTGGGCGCCGTCTTCGAATTTTGTCCTGGTTGCGGTGCCGCTATTCTTGTTGATGGGTGAAATCCTGCTGCGTGCAGGACTGTCTGACAG
>JBIKWX010000319.1:0-3633 GCA_044356095.1 Roseomonas sp. | reverse complement strand
GCTCCGTCGCTCCGCGAAGGCTCGCGCAGCGGCGCGTTTTGCTTTGGGGCGGCCGCAACGCGAAAGGACCATCGGGCTGCGCCATGTTTGAGGCTCTGTCCAGCAAGCTCAACGGTGTTTTTGATCGGCTGCGCCGCCGTGGCGCGCTGAGCGAAGCCGATGTGACCGAAGCGCTGCGCGAAGTGCGCGTGGCGTTGCTGGAAGCTGATGTCGCGCTGCCGGTGGTGCGGGACCTTGTTGCGCGCGTGAAGGAACGCGCCGTGGGGCAGGAGGTGATTCGCTCCGTCTCCCCCGCGCAGCAGGTCATCAAGATCGTCAATGACGCGCTGGTGGAAGCGCTTGGCGGTGCGGAAGGGGCGCGCGGGCTTGATCTGAATGCGCCCGCTCCGCTCGCCATTCTGATGGTGGGGTTGCAGGGTTCGGGCAAGACCACGACCTCGGGAAAGATCGCGCTGCGCCTCAAGGGGCGTGAGAAGAAGAAGGTGCTGCTCGCGTCCTTGGACGTGCATCGCCCGGCGGCGCAGTTGCAATTGCAGCAATTGGCCGAACGCGCGGAAGTGACCAGCCTGCCGATCATCGCCGGCCAGCGCCCGCTTGAAATTGCTGCCCGCGCCATGGATGTTGCGCGGCGCGAATTATATGATGTGGTGGTGCTGGATACCGCCGGGCGCCTTGCGATTGATGAAGCGCTGATGGCCGAAGTGGCCGAGGTAAAGGCCGCCACCAAGCCGCATGAAACCCTGCTGGTTGTGGATGCCATGACCGGGCAGGATGCCGTGAACACCGCCAAGGCGTTTCAGGAAAAGGTCGGCGTCACCGGCATTGTCATGACGCGCGTGGATGGCGATGCGCGTGGCGGTGCCGCACTTTCCATGCGTGCCGTGACTGGCGCGCCGATCAAGCTTTTGGGCGCCGGCGAAAAGCTGGATGCGCTGGAAGATTTCCACCCTGATCGCATCGCAGGCCGCATTCTTGGCATGGGCGACATTGTCTCCTTGGTCGAGAAAGCCGCCGAGACAATGGATCAGGCGGAGGCTGAAAAGCTCGCCGCGCGCATGCAAAAGGGCCAGTTCACGCTGGATGATTACGCAGCTCAGTTGAAGCAAATCGGCAAGATGGGCAGCCTGCAAGGCATTCTTGGCATGCTGCCTGGCGTGCAGAAGGTGAAGGCGCAGTTGGAAGGTGCCAATCTGGATACCGCCATCCTGAAGCGCCAGGCCGCGATCATTTCCAGCATGACGCCCAAGGAACGCCGCACGCCTGATTTGCTGAAGGCATCGCGCAAGCGCCGCATCGCGGCTGGTTCCGGCACCACGGTGCAGGATGTGAACCGCCTGCTGAAGCAATTCGACGATATGTCCGCCATGATGAAGCGGATGAACAAGATCGGCCAGAAGGGGCTGATGCGTGGCGGGCTTGCCGCGCTGCTCCCCCAAGGCCGGAGGCCGTTCTGATGGCGGCCATCACCAACCACAAGTTTTAGTGTTGTAACGAAAGGAATACCCGGATGGGTCTCAAGATTCGCCTCGCACGCGCTGGTGCCAAGAAGCGCCCCTATTATCACATCGTGATCGCCGATAGCCGCAGCCCGCGCGATGGCCGCTTCATTGAAAAGGTGGGTTCCTACAACCCGATGCTGCCGTCTGAGCATGCGGATCGCATTCGCCTGCAGGAAGATCGCCTGAAGCATTGGCTCGGCAATGGTGCGGTGGCGACCGAACGCGTGGCGCGCTTCCTGGGCCGTGCGGGTCTGATCGCCATGCCGGCGATCCCGGCGCAAACCAAGCAGGCGCAGCCGAAGAAGAAGGCGCAGGAACGCGCCGCCGCGGCGGCCGGCTGAAGCAGGCTTTAGCGGCAGGCAGCACGGCAGATGGGTGGCAAGCGCATTATGGTGGGGGAGTTCGGCAGGCCGCATGGCGTGCGCGGGCTTTTGCGCCTGCGTGCCTTCACTGCGGATCCTGCCGCCATCACTGCCTATGGCCCGCTTTCCGATGAGGCTGGCACGCGCCAATTCCGCCTTACGCTAAAAGGGCCTGATCTGGTGGCCGTTGAAGGTGTCGCGGACCGGGATGCAGCGCAGCGCCTGACTGGCACCAAGCTTTTCGTCGCGCGGGAGGCCTTGCCCCCCACCGATGAGGAAGAATTCTACCTGGCTGACCTGATTGGCCTGCGCGCCGTGACGGAAGCGGGTGAGGCGCTCGGCACTGTCCGCGCGGTGGAAGACCATGGCGGTGGGTCCTTCCTGGTCATTGAGGGGGCGAGCGAAATGCTGCTGCCCTTCACGCGCCAGATAGTGCCGGTGGTGGATCTTGCGTCCGGCCGTCTTGTCGTGGTGCCGCCCGCCGAAGTGCTGGTGCCCCCACCAGAAGGGAAGGAGGCCGCGGCATGATCTGGCGCGCTGATATCCTGACGCTTTTCCCGGAAATGTTCCCAGGGCCGCTGGGGCTTTCCTTGGCGGGGCGTGGCTTGCGCGAAGGGCTTTGGTCCTTGGCTGCGCATGACATTCGCGACAACGCCAAGGATCGCCATCGCAGCGTGGATGACACGCCTTTCGGGGGAGGTGCCGGCATGGTGCTGCGCCCGGATGTGGTGGATGCCGCGGTGGGCGCTGCCTTGGTTGAAGCGCCAGCAAGGCCAGTGATTTACCTGACCCCGCGCGGGCGTTTGCTGGATCAGGCCCTCGTCCGGGAATTGGCGGCGGGGCAGGGGGTTGTACTGCTCTGCGGGCGTTATGAGGGCGTGGATCAGCGCGTGATTGAAGCGCGCGGCATGCTGGAAATCTCGATCGGCGATTATGTGCTGAGCGGGGGGGAATTGGCCGCACTCACGCTGCTCGATGCCTGTGTGCGGCTGCTGCCGGGTGTCATGGGGGCGGAGGAAAGCGCTGCCGAGGAAAGCCATGGCGTCGAGGGGCTATTGGAATATCCGCATTATACGCGCCCAGCCGAATGGGCCGGGCGCGCGGTGCCGGAGGTACTGCTTTCGGGCCATCACGCCGCCATTGCGGCGTGGCGCCGGGCCGAAAGCGAGAAGATCACAAAGGAACGCCGCCCCGATCTTTGGGCGCGGCATGAAACAGAGCGCGGGGGCGCGGGGGCCATTGCCGGCCATCCCGCCGCCGCCTAAAGAAACCGAAGAAAGGGTACCAACATGAATATCTTGCAGCAATTCGAAGCTGATCAGCAGGCCAAGCTCTCCGCTGCCCGCGCGACGCCGGAATTCGGCCCGGGCGATACGGTGCGCGTCATGGTGAAGGTAGTGGAAGGCGAACGCATCCGCACCCAGGCCTATGAAGGCGTGGTGATCGCGCGTTCCAACAAGGGCGTGCAGAGCAATTTCACCGTCCGCAAGCTTTCCTATGGTGAAGGGGTGGAGCGCGTGTTTCCGCTCTATAGCCCGAATGTCGCGGAAATTCAGGTGGTGCGCCGCGGTAAGGTGCGTCGTGCGAAGCTCTATTATTTGCGTGGCCGCACCGGCAAATCCGCGCGCATTGCGGAAAAGCTTGGCATGAAGGCTGCCAGCCCCGCCAAGGCTGCCGAAGGCTGAGGTTACTGGGCGCCGTAACGGCGGCGCCCTTTTTTCAAAATGGGGGAAGATGAAATGTCAGCGCAGAAGCCGCGCACGCTGTTCGAC
>JBIKWX010000086.1:0-12666 GCA_044356095.1 Roseomonas sp. | reverse complement strand
GCCACCCCAGGCGAGGCCCACCACATCCAATTCCAAGCCCTGGCAATCATACTCGGTGGCGAAGGTCTCCAGCGCCTCGGAAGAACGGATATCGGGCCAGCGCTTCAGGAACCAATCGGCAATATCGGGCACCTGCACGCCAAGCCCCTCGGCCCTCAAGCGCCGCGCGCCAGCAGAGGCAACCAGGCCAGCGCGGCGCAAGCCCCTCGTGCGGGCGCGCAAGGCCGCGCGCCAGGCCTTGGCATCGCGCGTGATGTAATAGGGCAATTCTGGCGTTGCTTCCGCAATGGCGCACGCCGCGCGCGCATCACCGCGCAAGACTGCATCCACCCATTCAGTGCCCCTGCTGCTGCGCAGGCTGCGAATGGGCGTTTGCAAATCAAGATCATCATCAAAGGCAAGCCAGGGCGCGGCACCTTTCGCCAGGCGCTGCGCGGGATCAGCGGCGGTGATGCTGCGCTGTGCGGCCACCGCACGCCAGGAAGGTGATGCGGCAATCACGCGGCCCCATTCGGCAAGCCCGGCCTCGCCAGTATTGATTTCCTGTCCATTGCCGATCAGCGCGACAATCACCGACCAGCCATCATGCCGCGCCATGATTTCAAGTGTGTGCGCGGGTTCGCTGAGGCTCAGATGGCTCTTGCGGCGCTGACCATCGCGCGTGGCCTGCGCCTGATCCCAGGCGCGTTGGGCTTCGTCAAACACGATGATGCGCGCTTCGGGTGTTTCATGCGCGTGGATCACGTGGTGTTCCAGAAAGCGATGGACATTTTGCAGCGCGGTGCGCGCGGCGCGTTCTGCGGCCTGAAACGCGGCACCTCCTTGCGGCGCGGCATCACGCGCCAGGGCTTCACGCAGCACCGTCACCAGCGGCACATTGCCGGAGAGAAAGGCAGCACCTGATTCCCGCAACGCGCCAAAGACAAGATTGAGACCGCAAAGCGTCTTGCCCGCGCCAGGAATGCCGGTGACGAACACAACATAGCGCCCGTCTTTTGTCTTTGCTTTCGCAATGACGCGCGCAATGGCATCGGTAGTGCGGGTCAGGTTATGCGCATCGGCGCGTGTGGCGCCGATATCGGGCACAGCATTACGCCGATACAAAAGCCGCGCCGCTTCCAGGACACTCGGCACGGGGCGATAGGCGGCATGCGCCCAGGCATTGGCATCAATCGGTTTTGCGGGCCGTGGTATCGCCGCCTGCGCACGCGCCACAATATCGCGCAACATGGCAGCATTCGCGACCATGACCGGCGCCACGCCATGCCAGAATAGCGGCAGGTCAAGATCTCGCTGCGGCACGGCGGGGGCGACCAACACCGGCACAATAGGCACACCACGGCTGCCAGCATGGAAATCATGCAAATCCATGGCGTAATTATCGGTCTGGCGCAGATCGTTCAGGTCCGGCTTCTGCGTGCCCATTTTGAATTCCAGCATGAAGATCGCGCGATCCGTCAGCAGAATGGCATCGGCGCGTTTTTCCAGGCGCAGCAAATCGCATTCCATGAAGATGTGCCAGGTGGCGTCACCTTCGGCCAAAGCATCCTGCAACAGCGCAGCGCTGGCCTCCCAGGAATCGCGTTGCTTCAATTCAAGCGTGCCGAAGCGCGCCGCCTGTTCATAGGCCAAGGATGCTGCGATTTGCGCCGGCGTTTGGCTACGAAACTCGCCAAGGTTTTGCGCGAACCACGGCCTCATGCGCTTTGCCTGCGCGGCCAGGTGGCGATCAGTACGCTCAACATCATCAGCGCAAAGCCAATGGCGTGGATGGCGGTGAAGGCTTCCTGCAAGATCACCACTGCCACCAGCGCGGCGGTTGCGGGCAGGAAGGCCGTGAAAATGCCGGCGACACCGGCACCAACGCGCTTCAACCCTGCATACCAGAGCAGCAGGCAAAGCACGCTCGCCGTCACGCTATGGAATACCAGCAATGCGGCAAGGCGCGGATCAGCAAGCGCGGCGATACTGGCAATATCGGGCAGCGCAAAGGGTGCGAGCATCAGGGCCGAGAATATCTGCATCCAAAGGCTTGCCGTGATCACCCCAACGCGCCCCGAGATGCGCCGCGCCAGCAGCACGTAAAGCGCCTCACCCACCACGCCGCCGAAGATCAGCAGATTGCCAAGAACGGACCCCGTTGCCTGATCGGCGCTGCGTGCAATTGTCATCGCCGCCATGCCGAAACCCGCGAGGCTGACCGCGATCCATTGCGGTGGCGTCAGGCGTTCGCGCAACCAAAAGGCGCTGCCCAAAGCAACCACCGCCGGCAGGCTTGCCAAAACCAGCCCGCCTTCCAAGGCGGAGGTCAGGCGCAACCCCGCCAATAAGCCCGCATTGTAGATCACCGTACCAAACAACGCCTGCCAGGCGAGGTTCTGCATCACCTCGGCACCGGGGCGCGGCGCGGCTTCCAGCAGGCGTGCCAGGGGCCAAAGCAAGGCCACCGCCAAAACGCAGCGCAGGAAAGCAATCATCGGAATGGGCAGCGCTTCGGCGAGCAATTTCGCCACAGCGACATTGGCGCCCACCAGCGCCATGGATGCCGCCAATTGCAGATAGGCGATGCGCGTCGCGCCCGCTATCACGCGCCCTCATCCGCCTGACGAAAGGGGGAAAGCGTCGCCAATGCCGCCATTTCGCGTTCCATGGCCGGGCGTTCGCGCGCGAGGAATTCATCCACCGCGCGGGACAACCCCGGATGTGCGATCCAATGCGCGGAATAGGTCGGCACGGGCAGATAGCCGCGCTGGATTTTATGTTCGCCCTGCGCGCCGGCTTCCACGCGCGGAATGCCATGTGCAATCGCGAAATCCATCGCCATGTAATAGCAAAGCTCAAAATGCAGAAAGGGCACATCCACAATCGCGCCCCAATTGCGGCCATAAATCGCATCGCGCCCAATCAGATTAAGCGCGGCGGCGACAGGTTCGCCAGCCCGTTCCGCCACCATCAGCAGCACGCGATCACCAAGCTTCTCGCCAAGCAGCGGCCAGAAATCGCGCGTCAGATAGGCGCTGCGGCCCCATTTCTTGTCTGTGGTGGCGCGGTAGAAACGGTGGAATGCCTGCCAATGGCGCGGCGTGATTTCTGCCCCGCGCAGCGTGCGCAGCGTGAGCCCCGCCGCCTGCACATCGCGCCTTTCACGCTTCAGCGCCTTGCGCTTGCGCGATGCCAGCGCAGCCAGGAAATCATCAAAATCGCGATAGCCCGGATTGGCCCAATGGAATTGCGTGCCCAGCCGTTGCAGCCACCCGGCTTCACCCAAGGCGCGCCATTCGGCTTCCGTGCAAAAGGTGGCATGCACCGATGATGCGCCAATGCCCTTGCAGGCCTGCACCAGGGCGCCCGCCACAACATCCGGCCCAAAGCCCGCTTCGGGATGGAGCAAAAGCCGTGGACCAGGCACGGGGCTGAAGGGCACTGCGACTTGCAGCTTCGGGTAGTATTCGCCGCCGGCGCGTTCCAAAGCATCCGCCCAGCCATGGTCGAAGACATATTCGCCCTGGGAATGGGATTTGGCATAGGCCGGCGCACAGGCGAGCAAACGCCCCGCGGCATCGCGCAAGGCAGCGTGTTGCGGCAGCCAGCCGCGTTCCGCCATCGCGCTGCCGCTTTCTTCCAACGCCAACAGAAAGGCATGGCTCAGGAAGGGATTGTCGCCGCCCGCACAGGCATCCCATTCACGCGCCGGAATTTCGGCAATGGCGCGATGCAGCGTCAGCGTCAGCGTCAGGGAGGGTGCTTTATTCGGCATGACCAGAGGAAGAAGTCTAGCACAGAGCGCTCGGGGATTAAATCATTCTCCAGCGCCACAGCTTGTTCGCCACACAAGGCGCTTTTGAACGTTGAGGAAGCAGTGCAACCTTCAGCCTTCCCCAACTTTCCGTAATCCATGACGAAAGCGATGGGCATTTTCCACGTAATGCGTAGCGGAGGCAAGCAGACGCTGCTTCGTTTCCGAGTCAAGGGTGCGAATCACCTTGGCCGGCGCGCCCATCACCAAGGAGCCTTCGGGAATCTCCTTGCCTTCGGTCACCAACGCACCGGCTCCAATGATACTGCCGGCGCCAATACGCGCGCCATTCATCACTGTGGCACCCATGCCAATCAGCGCGCCATCGCCAATAGTGCAGCCATGCAGAATGGCGCGATGTCCCACCGTGACATCGGCACCGATCGTGAGCGGAAACCCGTGATCGGAATGCAGCACTGCGCCTTCCTGGATATTGCTGCGTGGGCCAATGTGAATGGGTTCATTGTCGCCACGAATGGCGGCACCAAACCATATGCCAACATCTTCCCCCAGAATTACATGCCCTACCACCTGCGCATCTGGCGCCAGCCAGAAGCGGCCCTCTCCCGGGGTTTGGGGCATCAAATCATCCAGCGCATAAATGGGCATTGCATGTTCCTTCCTGATTTCAACGATCATATCACGGCGTTAAACCGGCTTGTCCTGGGGCCTGCGGATCGGGTCCAGGATTTCTTCATTATGTTGGCCGGGGCTTGGCAGATCATGGCGCAGCGGCAGGCGTTGCGTACCGAATTGCATGGGCAGCGACGGCACCTTTGCGCGGCGTCCATCAGCAAGCGTCACCTCATGCATGCCGCCGCTTGCCAGAAGATGCCTGTCTTCAAACAAATCCCAAGGCTTGGCGATACGGGAATAGGGCAGGCCGGCGCTAGCGCACATTTCCTCAAGCGCTGCAACGCGGCGCGTGATCAGCATGGATTGCACCAGCGGGATCAGGGTTTCGCGGCGCTTGGCGCGTTCCGTATTGCTGGAATAATCGGGATGGTTCAGTGCAGGTTCGTTCAATTCACGAACAAAAATTTCCCATTGGCGTTCGGTCACCACGCCGATGAAAATCTGTTCACCATCGGCCGTATCAAACACATCATAAACGCCCCAGGCGCGGCGTCCTGCGGGCATGGGCTCAGGCACCTTACCGGTGATGACCTGTTGCAGCATGGCGGCGGAAACCAGGAACGCCGCGTTTTCAAACAAGCCTGCCTGTAGATATTGCCCACGTCCCGTTGCTTCGCGTTGGCGCAGCGCACCCAGAATGGCAATGGCGCCGAACATGCCGCCCATCATATCATTCACCGGCGCGCCTGCGCGCAGCGGCCGCCCTGGCGGGCCGGTCATGTAAGCCAAGCCCGATTGCATCTGCACCACCTCATCCAAGGCCGTGCGATTTTCATAGGGGCCGGGCAGATAGCCCTTGAGTGAGCAGTAGATCAGCCGCGGATTGCGCGCCGAAAGCGCTTCATATCCAAGGCCCTTTGCGGCAAGCCCGCCGGGGCGGAAGTTTTCCACCACCACATCCGCGGTATCAACAAGGCGCTTCAGGGTTTCAAGATCTGTGGGATCGTCCGTACCCAGCGTGACGCTTTTTTTGTTGCGACTAAAGGCTGGGAAAAAGCCCGTACCGGAAGCAACCAGATAGCGTGTGCGGTCTCCATTGCCGGGAGGCTCAATCTTGATCACCTCTGCCCCCAGATCGGCCAGGACGAGGCCACAAGTGGGCCCCATGACCATGTGGGAAAATTCAACAACGCGTATTCCGGCAAGCGGAAGCGGATCCATGGCGGCAACCTGAGGGCGGGGTGAAGTGGGCAGCGCACCTGCCCTGCGGCGCGGCCCCGAATGAAGCTTAGGCGATTTCGCGTCAGAGCAAAATCAAGCCCCCGCTTTGCGATGGCCGACAAGCTTCAGTATACCGAGTCGCATGGAAGAATTCATCTACACGCTGCTCCGCACCGATGATTGGCGCGCGGCTGAAGTCGCCGGCGCCTATCACGGCAGTGCCGATGATCGGCGCGATGGTTTTCTACATTTTTCAACCGCCTCGCAGCTGCGTGCCAGCGCCGCCAAGCACCGTGCCGGCGTCACTGACTTGCTGATGGTGGAAGTGCCAGGGGCCAGCTTGGGCGGGAGCCTGAAATGGGAGCCCGCCAGCAGCGGTTCCCGCCCCGGCTTGTTTCCGCATCTTTATGGTGCCTTGCCGCTGGCCGCGGTGCGGCGCGTGGTGCAACTGCCGCTTGGCGACGATGGGTTGCATCAATTCCCGCCCGAAATTCCGTAAGCACCCAAGCTGGCACTACCTGGTCCGGGTCGCACGTTCGCTCATCAGGCAGGCAAAGACCACAATCGCCGCACCCGCCAGGGTCCAGCCGCCAGGCCAAAGATGCCATATCGCCGCATCCAAGAGCAGCGCGAAAACCAATGAGGAAAACTCAAGCGGGGCGAGACGCGCAGCCCGGTCAATGCTGAACGCCAGCGCCAGCGCCAAGGTCGCCCCACCGGCGAAAAGCCCATTCAGGATCAGCGCCAGCCAATCATAGGCATCGGGCATCACCCATTCGGCCATGGCGAAGGGCAGGATTGCCAGGAAAAGCGGGCCCGAGGACCAGAAGATCAGCCGCGCCGCGCCCTGTTCTGACCGCAACACACGGCTAATTGTCAAAAACCCAGCATAGGTCATGGTGCCCAGAAAAGCCCAGGCATAGGCGCCCCAGGGTCCTGCCGCCGAAAGCCCCGGCGCCATGGCGACAATCACGCCAAGGAAGCCCATGGCTGACCAAAACCACACGGCGCGGCCATTATTCTCCCCAAGCACCAGCGCCGCCAGCAATAGGGTGAAGAAAGGCGCGGTGAAATAAACCAAATAGCCTTCAGCGAGCGGAATCTCACGAAAGGCCAGGAAGAAGCCATAGGCCGATCCCGCCATGCAGAACGCTCGTAGCAAATGTAGTCCCGGCCGCGCAGTGGAAAGCGGCCCGCCAGTGCCCGGTCGCCATAAGCGCAAAAGTCCAAGCAGCGCAAGCAAGGTACCATAGCGGAGAAACAGTACCTGATTCGCGCCATAACGACCTGCCAGCAGCTTCGAATTGGCATCGAGCAGCGCGAAAAGTGCCATCGCCCCCACCAGCAGCAGCGGCCCCTTGAAGCTTGTCATGTGATCCCGGACTGGCGTTCAGCCGAAACCGCTTCGGCTGAAGCCTTCTCGCGCCCCGCTCAGGGGGCGTCAAGCGTGCCACCAACGATCAGGTGGTTACGGCAAAGAGCGCCAGAATATCCGCAAGCTGCGCACCGCCAAGCAGAATGACATCATCGCCATCCCCGCCATCAATGTAATCGCCAAGTCCATCGGCGATCAGCATGTCATCGCCCGCGCCGCCACAAAGGCTGTCACTGCCCGCACCACCCATCAGCGTATCGGCGCCGGCATTGCCCATCAGCATATTGTTGCTGGCATTGCCAATGATGCTGTCACCGCCATCGCCGCCAATCGCGGCTTCAATGATGACATTGCGCGCAATGGCGATATTGTTGGTCAGACCGCCAATCGAGGAAAAGGCTTCCGGGTTCAGATTAATGACCTGATTGGCGCCATAGCCCGAGGCATCCAGGGTATCTGTACCGTCCGTATCATAAATGCTGAAGGCGGGAGCCGTGGTGTAACTGGCGAAATCATAAAGTGACCCGGCGGTGGCGTTGCGGCCATAGACCGAGTTTTCGGCGTTGAAACTTGTATTGGCACCATAAAGATTTTGGACCGCCAGGATATCAGCAATACTTGGCCCCATGACGTAGCGGTAGCTGCCGAAATCCGCCTCCGCCTGATCAAAATAGGACATGATGGTATAGGACCAGACATCATTAACGTATTGATTATCAAGACCATAACTTGCGGAACCATTATAAGGACCCGCATGCCCCAGGCCCAAGGCATGGCCGATTTCATGGACGTAAGTCTGGAAGGAATAGCTATCTATGGTGGTGCCGTAGCTCCTGAGCCAACCCGTGCTGATATTGACGCGCATGGAGCTAATGAAACCGTCAGACCAGCTACCACCAGCAAAAGCGCCACTCTCATTGTCATCGAAGGGAATGTCACCGCCAGAGGTGACTTCCTCAAAGACCAAGTTGGTCACATTGGCCCAGGCCTGGAATGCCGCACGTGCCAATACCTGCCCCGGAGAGGTGAGCGCTGTAAGGTTGTAGGTGATGATATTGTCGCTACTGGTGTCCCAGCGATGCCCCGGCGCTCCCCAATAGCCGGTGATCAGAAAATCGGCGACCTCATCCAAGTTATAGATGGGGGGCATGTATTCATTGATAGTGAGGCGATAGCCGCCCACGTATTTTTCGTCCCAGGCGCCGACATCCAGGTAGTAGCGGCCGCTTCCTGAAGCGACCCAATTGAGTAGAGAATTGCGCCCTGGCCCGGCATCATCATCCGACTTGATCAGGCTGCCATCGGCGCGGCGGAGATGGATGAACGGGTCTTCGAGTGCGACGTAATCATCAAGCGCAACGCCGTCCAATGAAATTCGGTAACGTGTACCCGCGACCAAATCCACGGAATACCAATCATGGTCTCCATCTACTTCCAATACACCGTCAATGGATGAGCCCAAGGCGATGGAAAAGCTGGTTGAGGTATCGCCTGGTACATCCACAGGTGACATCGCGGCGGAGCTACCCTCCGCAGCTTGGCCAAGCGGCCTCCAGCCCTCCTGACAGGCAGCGCAGAGGCAGAGGGAATCGGGCACCTCAGCCGATTGGGACATGGAACAGGAAAAACGCTGCATGACTTCTTCCGGCGCTTCGCGCCCTGAACACACAGGTTGATAGCAGAAGGTCAACTAAAAATGAATAATTTTTGCCGTGGCAGTCAAACGCCGCAGACTGGAGATTATGGCCATGGCCCTTCCCCCAGGCCACCTTCCAGGGCAGAAGGGCGCCATGACACCCGCCATTGCCTCTGCCCTCATGCCGCTCATGCGCGGCATGGATGCCGAAACCGCCCATGGTATCGCGCTGCGTGCCCTATCCCTTGGCCTGGCTGGCCAGGATCGCGGCGCCGATCATCCAAGCCTTGCCACCGAAGTCTCGGGGCTACGCTTCCGCAATCCACTCGGCCTTGCGGCGGGGTTCGACAAGAATGCCGAAGCGGTGCTGCCGCTGCTGCGGCTTGGTTTCGGCTTCATGGAAGCGGGTACCGTCACGCCACGCCCGCAAATCGGCAATCCTCGGCCACGAGTTTTCCGCCTGACCGAAGATCGCGCGGTGATCAATCGCCTTGGCTTCAATAATGCCGGGCTGGATGCTTTTATTGGCCGGCTGAAGGCGCTACCGCGGCCCTTACCGGGCATTTTTGGCGCCAATATCGGCATCAACAAGGAAGGCGCCGACCCGGAACGCGACTATCCCGCGCTTTATGA
The DNA here is from genome assembly GCA_044356095.1 of Roseomonas sp. Taxonomy (GTDB): domain Bacteria; phylum Pseudomonadota; class Alphaproteobacteria; order Acetobacterales; family Acetobacteraceae; genus Neoroseomonas. The sequence goes on along the minus strand of JBIKWX010000086.1, from coordinate 3,429 downwards.
GGCGCTGGCGCCGCATGTGGATTACGTGACGGTCAATGTCTCCTCCCCCAATACGCCGGGTTTGCGTGATTTGCAGGGGGAAGAACGCTTGGCTTCCATTCTTGGTGCCATCAATGCGCGGCGTACGGTCCTCGCCAAGCGCCCGCCCTTGTTCGTGAAAATCGCGCCCGATCTGGCCGATGAGGCGCTTGGGCCGATTGTGGAAGCCTGTGTGGCGCAGGGCATTGCGGGGCTGATCATCTCCAACACCACCATCACGCGCCCGGCTTCACTGCAATCGCCCCTGAAGGATCAGGCGGGTGGGCTTTCCGGTGCGCCGCTATTCGGCCCTTCAACCGCGCTGCTGAAGCGCGGTTATGGCCTCGCACAAAGACGAATTGCGCTGATCGGCGTGGGTGGCATTGCCAGTGCCGAACAGGCCTATGCCAAAATCCGCGCCGGCGCTTCGCTCGTGCAGCTTTATTCCGGTTTTGCTTATGCGGGGCCTGTATTGGTGCGCCAAATTCTCGATGGCCTTGCCGCGCTGCTCGCGCGTGATGGCTTCACTTCGATCGCCGATGCTGTCGGCAAGGATGCGTGATGCAAATTCTGGAAGGTATTGCGGGCCTGGCGGATCGTTACGATGGCTATGTGCTCGATCTCTGGGGTGTCGTGCATGATGGGCGCAAGCCCTATCCTGGCGTTCCGGAGGCACTGGCCGCGCTGAAGGCGCGGGGCAAGCGCATCGTGTTTCTCACCAATGCGCCGCGCCGCGCCTGGTTCGTGCAAGGCATGCTGGACCGCATGGGTCTCGACCGCGGGCTTTATGATGGCATCATGTCCTCTGGCGAGGCTTCCTGGCGTCTCATGAAGGAACGCAAGCACCCTTGGTTCGCGCGCCTTGGTCGCCGTGTTGTGCATATCGGGCCGGAGCGTGATCTTTCCGTGGTGGAGGAAGACGCGGCCGAGATCGTTGCCGACCCGACCAAGGCGGATTTCCTGCTGAATACCGGCCCGGATGCGGATGGAGGCACGAAAAGCGCGGAACCCTATCGCGCGGCGCTCCGCGCCTGTTTCGATGCCAGGCTGCCCATGCTCTGCGTCAATCCAGATCGGCATGTGATGGTCGCCGGTGAGAAGGTGATCTGCGCCGGCGCGCTTGCCGATGTTTACCGCGAATTCGGCGGCGATGTGCTGGAAATCGGCAAGCCCGATCCGGCGGTTTATGAGCCGGTGATGGAATTGCTGGGACCTATCCCAAAGGCACGCGTGCTCGCGATTGGCGATAGCCCGCACACGGATTTGGCGGGCGCGCAGGCGACGGGCATTGACGCGCTTTGGGCGCTGACGGGCCTTGCCGGCGAGGCACATGGCGCGGATCCGAGCGGTGAAGCCCTGGCCGCCGTGGCGGTGGCGGAAAAAGTAGCGCCGCTCGCGGCACTAAAAAGTCTGCGTTGGTAGACGATAAACTCTATCGATGTGCAGCGCAAGCTGTCGTTGCTCGAACTCGCCAGCGAATTGTCGAATGTCAGCCGTGCCTGCAAAATGATGGGCTATTTGTCCGTCGTCAAATCATTTGAGACTATTTGGCGGCCTTTGTAACGGAGTATCTGGCCCATCTTTGGTTGAGGTTAAGCTGCGTTTTGGTGATGCATCAAGCGGCGGTGCTGGATGGTTCTGCGCTTGATGCGCGCACGCTCCAGCAGGATGGCCTGCCCCCTGCCGAAATAGACGTCAGTTGGGGTCAGGTTGCTCAGGCTCTCATGATAGCGCTGGTGGTTGTATCGCTCGACAAACTCGGCGATCTCAGTCTCCAGCGCACCCGGCAGGTAGTAATTCTCGAGCAGGATGCCGTTCTTCATGGTCTGGTGCCAGCGTTCGATCTTGCCCTGGGTCTGAGGATGCGCGGGCGCGCCGCGGACATGCTGAATGCCCTGCTGCGCCAACCACCGGGCAAAAGCGTCCGAGATGAACCCAGGCCCATTGTCAGACAGCAATCGCGGGCGCTGGCGCAATGGCACATCGCGGCAGCCCGAGGCGGTCATGGCCAGTTCCAGCATCTCACTGACATCGCTCGCCGTCATGCCCGTGCATAGCCGCCAGGCGATGACGTAGCGGGAGAAATCATCCAGCACCGTGCAGAGATAAAACCACCCCCAGCCGATGACCTTGAGATAGGTGAAATCCGTCTGCCAAAGCTGGTTGGGCGCGGTGGTCTTGGTGTGGAATTCCGGGGCAGCCTTGATCTGGATGAATGCCGGGCTTGGCAGCAGATCGCGGGATTTGAGCAGGCGATAGACCGAAGCCTCTGAAACGAAATAGCTTTCTTGGTCAGTGAAACGCACCGCCAATTCGCGTGGTGAGAGTTCCGGCACTTCAAGCGCCAGATCAATGATGCGCCCTTGCACCGCATCGGGGATGCGGTTCCAGACGCGGTCAGGCCGGGATGGCCTATCGGCCAGCGCCTCCGGCCCGCCGGCGAGGAAACGGTCATACCAGCGATAGAAGGTCTGGCGCGGCACGCCGAGGCTGGCGAGGCAGCGGCGCTGCGGCAGGTTTGACTGCCCGACCAATTCGATGATTTCGAGCTTTTCGGTGGCGGAGTATCTCATGCGCGGTCGTCCCCATCCGCGATCATGTTTTTTTGAGCAGGCGGAGCTCGAGCGCCTGTTCGGCCACGACCTCCTTCAGGGCGCGGGCTTCCTGGCGGAGCGCCTTGACCTCTGAACGCCCCGGGTTTGCCGGAGGCTGTTTTGCTTAAGTTACGCTGCCATGGCTGGTTGATCCAGTGAGGCATAGTAGCGTTCTTCGGCTTCCGCAGGCGGGATATAGCCGATTGGTGCCAACAAGCGTCTGTTATTGAACCAATCTACCCATTCCAAGGTAGCGAATTCCACGACCTCGAAGCTGCGCCACGGCCCGCGGCGGTGTATGACCTCGGTTTTGTAAAGCCCGTTGATGGTCTCGGCGAGCGCGTTGTCATAGCTGTCGCCGACGCTGCCGACCGAGGGTTCAATCCCGGCTTCCAGTAGCCTTTCCGTATATTTTATCGAGACATACTGGCTGCCCCTGTCGCTGTGATGGACCAGGCCGCCGCGATGCAGGGGCCGCCTGTCATGCAAAGCCTGCTCCAGCGCATCAAGCACGAACCCCGTATGCGCCGTACGGCTGACACGCCAGCCGACGATCCGGCGCGAAAAGGCATCGATGATGAAGGCGACATAAACAAAGCCAGTCCAGGTCGAGACATAAGTAAAGTCAGAGACCCAAAGCCGGTTCGGCGCCGAAGCCTGGAATGCCCGATTGACGTGATCCCTTGGACAGGGCGCCGCCTTGTCAGAAAAGGTGGTGCGCAGAGGCTTTCCGCGAACCGCCCCCTCAATCCCATTCGCACGCATCAGACGCTCAACGGTACAGCGCGCGGCACTGAAACCTTCTCGACCTAATTGG
>JBIKWX010000317.1:0-3661 GCA_044356095.1 Roseomonas sp. | reverse complement strand
GGAAGCGGCGGCGCGCAATATCCTGGCCGCTTTGGATGGCGCGCCTGATCCGGCCATGATGGTCAATCCGGAAATCCTGCAACGGCGCTGAAGCCGCCATCAGGTTGCGCCCGGCGCTGCGCCGGGCGATAGCGGGGCCGATATGACCCTGCACGCCTTCCTGACCCATTTGGCTGTCGCCCTTGGCCTGGCGCTGATCTCGGCTTTGGTGGTGCGGCTGATGATCGCCTACCCGATCCTGGATTACCCCAATGCGCGGTCAAGCCATAGCCGGCCCACGCCGCGTGGGGGCGGGCTTGGCATTGTGGTGGCTTTCACGCTGGGCATGGGGATTTTGTATTGGCAGGCGGAATATGCGCGCCTGCCGGGGCCACAATTCCTGGGTGTGATTGGGGCGGCGTTGGCGATTGCCGCCGTTTCGCTTTGGGATGATGCGCGGGATTTGCGCTTTGCGGTGAAGCTGGCGGCGCAAGCCTTAGCCGCGCTGGCGGCGATTGGCAGCGGGCTTGAATTGCAGCGGCTTGCGGTGCCGGGCTTGGGGATTGTGCAACTTGGTGCGCTTGGGCCGCTGCTGACGCTGTTCTGGATTCTAGGCTGCACCAATGCGGTGAATTTCATGGATGGGCTGGATGGGCTGGTGGGCGGCACCGTCTTCCTGGCACTGCTGATCCTTTGCGCCATTGCCGAAAACCAGGGCGGCTGGTTTGTCTATCTGGCATCCATGATGTTGGCCGCGGGCTTGCTTGGTTTTCTGCCCTTTAACCTGCACCCGGCGCGGATTTTCATGGGCGATGTCGGCAGCCAATTCCTGGGCTTCATGGTGGCGATCCTGGCCGTGGCAGCAGCGCGCTTTGATGCGGCCGAGGTCAGCTTCATGCTGGTGCCGCTGTTGTTGTTTGGCTTGTTATTCGACGCGGCCTTTACGCTCATGCGCCGCGCCGCCATGGGGCTGAATATCACTGCCGCGCATCGGACGCATTTGTACCAAATGGCGCAGAGAAGCGGGATGGGTGTGCGGCAAGTCGCTGCCGTGCATTGGGGGTTTGTGTTGGCGCATGGCGTGCTTGCCTGGGCTTTCATTGGGCTTACACCTGCCATCAAGCCCTTGGTCCTGGCCCCGGCGCTTGGCCTGCAGGTGATCTGGCTGGCTTATGTACGCGCGCGGATGCGCCGCGCCGGGCTTTTCTGGCGCGAATGACTTATCGCTGCGTCGGACGGGGCGGCGCGCGCAATTGTTGGGTTTGAGCGCTAGACCGTTGCGTATTGCTTGTGGCGCTGCCCTGTTCCACGCGCTGCACGGGGCGTGCCGCCGGGCGCGGCGGTGTTGGCGGCTGCCGATAGGCAACCGGCGCCATGTTTTGCCGATTGGGCGCGGCCGCCGTTTGCTGCTGCGGCGCACGGCGCTGCGGCTGAGGCGGCGGCGCCAATTGCGCCGCCGGCGCATTGCCCTGCGCCACTGGCCGCGCTGCCGGCGCGCTGCGCCGAGGTGCCGGCGCCGCCGCGGCCATTACGGAAGAAGGCGGGCGCGGTGCTACGCCCATACGCGAAAACCCTTGATCGAGCAGCGCGCCCATATGCCGATCACGCTCCACCCAGGAAGAACCGCCAAAGGTGGCGCCCACCAGCCGCACGCCATCGCGCTGCGCTGAGGTCACGATATTGAAGCCAGAGGCATTGATGAAGCCAGTCTTGATGCCATCCGCGCCATCATAATCGCCCAGCATGCGGTTATGGTTGCGGATCTGCGCCCGGCCCCAGGCGAAATGGATGGTGCCGAAATAATGATAGCGATTGGGAAAATCGGTGAATAGCCGCCGCCCCAGCGTCGCCATATCCCGCGCCGTCGTCACCTGTCCCCAATCCGGCAAGCCAGAGGCGTTGCGGAAGCGCGTTTGTGTCATGCCAAGGCTGCGGGCACGCATGGTCATCATTTGCGCGAAGCGTTCCTCGCTGCCGCCGATGTGCTCACCAAGCGCCGCCGCGACATCATTGGCGCTTTTCGTTACCAGCGCCAGAATCGCCTGTTCCACCGTTAGGCCACCGCCGGGTGGGATGCCAAGCTTGGAAGGCGGGCGGGAAGCGGCTTCCTCGCTCATTACCACGCGGCTGCCCAATTGCGTTTTGCCGTCGCGCAGCGCCTCAAACACCATATAAAGCGTCATCATTTTGGTGAGTGACGCCGGGTAGCGCGGTTCATCCGCGCCGGCATCTATCAGCACCGTCCCGGTGCGGGCTTCCATGACAATGGCGGAATAGCGCGCGCTGCCGATCTGCGCCTCAGCCCCGCGCCAGGGCAAAGCGACCAGCGCTGCCCCGAAAACCAGCCCAGCGAATCGAACGGCAAGGCCTCCCAAGCCTTGGCGGCGAGTCTCCATTCCGCAAAAACCCCCTGATAGCCCAAGGCTGCGGCGCCCCGGACCTGTCTTCCCCTGGGTCCTTCATAGCCTCTCGGCGCCGGCCCGTCCAGCAAAAAATGCCGAAATCCTCATTTGATCAGAGGTTTAACAAATGCGCTTGAGTCGCCACCCGAAAAGCCAACCTACGCCGCCCCGAACCTCCCTGCAAAAATTTTTGTGCAGTGCAAAAAAAATGCTTGCAATCGCCCCGGCGCCGCGCGTAGAAGATGCTCATGTTGCAGCGCAGCAAAACCTCTCGGCCTTCCCGGCCGGCACATAAGGCCCGGGAAGCTGCGCCCCGGACAGGCAAGGAAAGGATTGAGATCATGGCACAAAGCAAGAGCCAGGCAGTGAGCAAGGTCGCGGAAGAAGCTGCGGCGCAGGCTCAAAAGGTGATGACCGATGGCGCGGCACAGGCCCGCGTCGCAATGGAGAAGAACATGGAACAGATGACCAAGGGTGCGGAAAGCATCTTCAAGGCGGCGGAAGAAGCCGCTGATTTCGGCCGCGGCAATGTGGAGGCCTTCACCAAGGCCGCCCAGACCTGGGCCTCGGGCTCTCAGGACCTCGCCCGCCAGTATATGGCGCTGGCGCAGGGCCTGACCGACCACGCCCTGGAAGGCGCCAAGGCGCTGTCCGGCGTGAAGAGCGTGAATGAAGCCGCTGAGCTGCAGGCGAAGTTCGCCAAGGCCGCGCTGGAGAAGGTGGTTGCCGAAGGCACCAAGCTTCAGGAAGCTTCCGTGAAGCTCGCCGAAAGCGCCTTTGCGCCGGTGAATGCGCGCTTCACCGTGGCGATGGAAAAGCTGGCGAAGCCGCTGGCGGCCTAATTCGGAGCATTTTCAAGCCAAGTGGCTTCACTTGGCGGCTTGGAAAATGCGACCAAACGTGGCTTGAGGGTGTGTCCGGCGAACGCATGTGAGCGGACACCCACTCAAACCGGGGCTCTGCCCCGTTCTGGCTTGGTTGCCCCCCACCCCCCCCTCCTCCCACTTCGGGGGGTAGCCGGCAAATGGCGTGATCCATATCAATGGGTCACGCTATTTTTTTGCCTTGAATGGTCCGGCATCTTCGCAAAAGAATTGCGCCTTGGATGTAACCAGGGCTTCACCTTGGGCCATTCGCTCCATATCCTATAGGTAGCGCAGCGTGGTAGTCTGCGCCCGGAAAGACCGAACCGACAGCATGAGCGATCAGGATAAGCGCCCGAATGACGGGCAAGGTGGTGGCGAAGGGCCGCAGACGGGCATCGTGGTCAAGGCGCGCCC
>JBIKWX010000316.1:0-3666 GCA_044356095.1 Roseomonas sp. | reverse complement strand
CTCCGTTACTCAAATCGCCAATTTGGTCCCATAGGTGCTGACGCCGGACAGCTGGAGTTTCCCGGTCGGTTACGCCATGACCATGGCGCAGATGCGCATGCTTGGCCTTTATTTGTCCGAACCACGCTCAGTTCAGGAAACAGACCGCCCCTTTCCTGAGCCTGGCCTTTTCCTGATCAATCCTGAGGGGCAGATCCAGATTATTGACATCTCCAACGCGCCCTTCGCGCGTCCCGACTTGGCCGGTATCGCCCGCGGGGCGAAGCGCATCCAGGAGATGAACTACCCGATCCGCGGCACCCTGGTGTGATCGCGCCATGCTGACCGGCATCCGCGCCTGCGTCTTCGATGCCTATGGCACGCTGTTCGATTTTGCATCAGCAGCAGCGGGCTGCAGCGACGTGTTGGGTGACAAGGCCAGCCCATTGACCGCCCTGTGGCGCGACAAACAGCTCCAGTACTCTTGGCTGCGCGGGCTGCAGGGCCGCTACGTGTCGTTCTGGGAGGTGACAGGTGACGCCTTGGACTTCGCGCTGGAGACACTCGGCCTGCCAGCGGACGGGCCGCTACGCGAGCGACTGATGGACCTGTACCGCACGCTCGGCACCTTCCCCGAAGTGCCCGGCGTGCTCCGCGCGCTGCGCGAGGCGGGCTTTGCCACCGCCATCCTGTCAAACGGCTCACCTGACATGCTGGCGAGCGCGGTGGAGGGCGCCGGCCTGGTCGGGGCCTTCGACGCGGTGATCTCGGTGGATGAGGTCGGCAGCTTCAAGCCGGACCGACGCGTCTATCAACGTGCGGTCGACCGGCTTGGTGTGCCGGCGGAGGCGATCGCCTTCCAATCCTCCAATGCGTGGGATGCGCATGCTGCGTCAGCCTTCGGCATGCGGGTGGTGTGGTGCAATCGTTATGGCCAGCGGCGCGAAAGGCTGCCCGGGGCACCGGACCACGAAATCCAGAGCCTTGCCGAGCTGCCTGCATTGCTTGCGGCAAAGGTATAGCGTTGTGATTGGGGATGCGGGGGCGTTGTCAGCCGCAGTAGCCATCAACGTGCGAATTGGTGGCCCGCTGGCTTCCTCCTCGCGAGCCGAACCTGGCGCCGCTTGGCTGCTTTACGGACTGCGGAGCCTAACCAAGGTGGCGCCGCAGGTTGGTGCGGATCGAGGGCGGCTTGTACTTCTCTCTTTTGAAAGGGTTGCGGGATGTCTGGGTCTTTCGTCAAGTGCAAAGATAAGGGGAAGGCGATTTGGCTAACGGGCCGGAGCCTTTACCGGACCCGAATGCAGTTTTCTATCTATCGCTGGGTTCTTTATCTTAACAAAGGACCGTCCCCTTGCTTTTAAGCATATAGTTTGCGTGGTAAATCTGAGAATAGGTGCCGAAGTGCGGACCTCGCTACTGGGTACCTATAGATATCGATCGGCGCCGCGCTGCGTGGAATGCGGAAAGTGCTGCTTGCCAATCGGCGTCATGCGCAATGCCGATGCGCTGCAGGGGTTCGAGCGTCATCCCGCGCCGGCTGTAGTATTCGCCCTGCATGCGTGCGAGCCATCCAGAAAGCCCCTGCGCGGCGAGGGCGTCACTAGCGGCGGTGATTTCCGCCTCGCTCGGCTCAATGCGGCCGAGGGAAACATGCCGGCCATCTGTGCCCAGCACGATCCAGCGCTGTTGCGTGTCGGCGCTCATCGCGCCGGCTCCACACTACGAATTTGCGTCAGCAATTCGCCGAGCCTATGGCGCCACACACCCGCACCCTCGATGCAATAGGCCGGGCCGTATTTGCCAGCGCCGCCCTTGCGTGCTGCGCCGAGCCAATGCGCGTGGCTCAGCCGGGCGTGTTCGGCGAGACCCTTGAGCTTTGCGGTTTCCGTTTGCTGCATCTTCAATCTCCGTCTTGCGGGGCGGCATGCCCTTCGCGTGACGGACGCTTCGCGCTGTGTTCTGCGCGAGCCAAGGCCATAAAGCGCCAGGGATCGCGATGATCCCTGGGCTTGGCAATCATTCATGCCGGTGTGGCTGCGCAGCTTCATTCCGCTACGCGGTAGACTGTGTAGGACCCTTTCGCGCCTTGCTTATTCGGTCCGACTTGGCGAATGCGCTCGGCAATCTCCACCGTGATGCCCTGGCGCTTTTTCAGCCCGGCGAAAAACCCGCGCACCGTGTGCTGCGCCCAGCCGGTGGCCTCGGCAATTTGCGCCACTGTCGCGCCCTCAGGGCGGCGGAGCATGGCTAGCACCACTTCCTGCTTGGTGCCCTCGCGTGGCTTGCGCGGCGCGCCCGTGGCGCGTGTGCTGCGCCGTGAGAGCGCGCTGCGAAGCATGTCCATCGCGCGCGTGACGGGGTCCTTGTCGGCATTCGCGGGCGGTGTTTCCTCCCAGGCTGCGAGCAGGCGCTCGGCCGCTTCGCGCAGGTTGACGCTTCCCATGTTGGGCGCGTCTGGCGCGGCCTGGGCGGGTTGTTCTGCCTCGGCGTCGTCCTGCTGCGGCGCGGGGTTTTCCCCGCCCTGTGGCGCCTCCTCTGGCGCCACGCGCCCCTCATTCGGATCAATGCCAATCGCGCGCAGCCCCTCATCCGTCACCTGGATCAGGATCGGCGTACCATCCCCATCCTTGCGCCACGCCATCGCCAATTGATCGCGCGGCGCAGCCACCTCAATCAGCAGGCGGCTTTTGATCAGGCTGTTCACCACCGCGCGGCAGGCTGCGACTGGCAAATGCTTCGGCGCTATCGCCAGCAATTGCGGGTGCTGCGCGCCATGGCTCAATACAATCCGCTGCGTATCTGAAAGCTTCATCGTCTTGGTCTCCGGTTACGGGCGCCGACCATCGGCCCCCTACTGCCGGGAGCCCCGCGGGCGGACCCTGCGGGGCAGTGCGGCGCCGCCTCGCGGCGGGCTGCGCTTCAATCCTGCGCTTCGGCGGCGATGCCCTCGTTGATCACGAAGCCCGTCAGGTAGGGCAGGCCGGCAGGGATGCCCGTCTCGCGGCTGGTGCGCTGCGTAATGCGCCAGCCCATCCATTCCGCGGTGGTCTTCGCGATGGCATCCTGAAGGCTCGCGCCGTAATGCATCTGGCTGTTCACGCCATCCGCGAAGTGGCGCCCGTAGCGGCTGTCGAGAAAGGCGCGGACCGAGGCGGGATCCGTGCTGGTCGCGTTGTGGATCGCGGTGAAGGCGATCGGCCAGGCTTGCGCGGCGTGTTCGCGCATGGTGCCCCAGAAACCCCAGTCTTGGTTTTCGGTGGGAAGGATCGTGCTCATCTGATTGTCTCCGTCATCGGCGGGGAAAATCCCCTGCGCGTGACAGACCATTCGCGCTGTGATGGGGGCTGAGCCAAGCAAATAGAGCGTTATTTCATTGCTATATTCAGCAAGGTTTGATCATGATGTGAGGGCCAGAGGCTGCTGCCATCTGGCCCTTCATTGGCGTGTTTAGCGGCGCTTTCTGCTGCGCTTCGCGGCGGCTTGGCCGGCAGCGTAGGCTTCCGCGAGGGAGTTGCGGATGGACCAGACGGCAACGTCGTGGAAATCGAGTGCGTCGCGGTTTCTGGTTTCCAGTGTTTCAACCGAGGGCATGTGCCGCTTGGCGATTTCCAGGAAAAGCTGATCGGTTGAAGGGGTGTCGTTCATCTTGGTCTCCTTGCTGTGGCGCTGGGGACATTCGCGGCG
>JBIKWX010000085.1:0-12792 GCA_044356095.1 Roseomonas sp. | reverse complement strand
TGCATCTGGAGATTGTGCAGGAGAGATTGTCGCGTGAGTTTGACCTTGACCTGATCGCGACGGCGCCTTCGGTGGTGTATAAGGTGCACAAGACGAATGGCGAGATGTTTGAATTGCACAATCCCGCCGATATGCCCGATGGCAGCGTGCTGGATCACATTGAAGAACCCTGGATCAAGGCGACCATCATGCTGCCCGATGATTACCTGGGTTCCGTATTGGCGCTGTGCAATGAACGGCGCGGGCAGCAGGTGGAACTGACCTATGTCGGCGCCCGCGCCATGCTGGTCTATCGGATACCGTTGAATGAGGTGGTGTTCGATTTCTATGATCGCCTGAAATCAGTCTCACGCGGCTATGCTTCCTTCGATTATCAGATGGATGGCTATGAGGAAGGCGATCTGGTGAAGATTTCCATCCTGGTGAATAACGAACCGGTGGATGCGCTGTCTTTCATGGCGCATCGCGCGCAGGCAGAACGGCGCGGACGGCAGATTTGTGAAAAGCTGAAGGAACTGATTCCCCGCCAATTGTTCAAAATCCCGATCCAGGCGGCGATTGGCGGGCGCGTCATTGCGCGTGAGACGATCTCGGCGCTGTCCAAGGATGTGACGGCGAAGTGCTATGGTGGGGATATCAGCCGCAAGCGCAAGCTTCTGGAAAAGCAGAAGGAAGGCAAGAAGCGCATGCGGCAATTCGGCAAGGTGGAAATCCCGCAAAGCGCCTTCATCGCCGCGCTGAAGATGGATAGCTGACGCAGCTTATCTTGCTGCCCGTTGAAACCCTTCGCAGTTGAGCGACCCATGGAACGATTTGCGCCCTTGCCTGTGATTTCGCTCAAGCGCTGACGATCCGCCCATCCACCAAATGCACCCGCCGCGTTGTGCGTTTGGCGAGCTCTGCATCATGCGTCACCACCAGAATGGCGCGACCTTCTTCCGCCGCCAGGCGCTGAAAAATATCGAAAACCGCGGCGGCATTGCGCGTGTCCAGATTGCCGGTGGGTTCATCGGCCAGGATGATGGCGGGATCATTGGCGAGGGCACGCGCAATCGCCGCGCGTTGGCGCATGCCGCCGGAAAGCTGTTCCGGCAATTTCGCTGCTGCGTCGGCCATGCCAAGCGCTTCCAGCAGTTTCATTGCCTGTGCGTGCGCTGCCGCATCCTGCAAGCGGCCAAGCCGGCGGATGGGGATCAGCACATTATCGAGTGTGGAAAATTCCGGCAGCAGGAAGTGGAATTGAAACACGAAGCCAAGCCGCGCGAGGCGAAGATTGGCGAGCTCCGCCGCACTCAGGCTTGCCGTGTCGCGGCCTTCCAGCAAGACGCGGCCTTCGGTCGGGCGATCCAATAATCCCAGCAGATAGAGTAGGGATGATTTGCCCGACCCGGATGGCCCGGTGATGGCGATGAATTCGCCGCGCTCCACCTTCACCGACGCATCCGCCACCAGTGTGACACCTTCCGGCAGGCGGCGCGTGATGTGCTGCGCTTCCAGCAAAGGGGGAGGGGTGGTCATGCCGCGCCGCGAATGGTCTGCACCGGATCAAGCCGCGCAGCGCGGCGTGCCGGCACCACGGCGGCGATGCTGGCCGAGAGGAGCGCAAAGAAGGAAGCGACCGCAAAAATCCGCCAATCATGCGCGAGCAAAAAGCGATCATTCCCCGCCGGTGTTTCGGTATTGAAGCGGATCTGCGCCAGGCCTTCGATCATGATCTGGCCAAGCACGCAGCCAAGCACGGCGCCCAGCAGCCCGGCAATCATACCCTGCAACAGGAATAGCCATTGGATATCGCCTTCGGTGAAGCCGAGTGATTTCAGGATGGCGATGTCGCGCGTTTTCTCGAACACCACAGTCGAGATGATATTATAAATGCCAAAAGCCGCGACCAGCAGAATGGCGCCGGTGACGCTATACATGATGGCGTTTTGAATGACGAAAACCGTCAGCACATTGCGGTTCTGTTCTTCCCAACTTTCAGACCTGTCGCCAAAGCGCGCTTCGATCTGCCGCGCCAGGGCTTCCGCCCCGGTCACATCATTCAGCCGCAGCAGGATTTGATTGACCACATTGGGCCGGTCTTGCAGGATTTGATTGACCTTGAGCAGCGTATAGCCCGCCTGGTTATCAAGCGTGGTGAGCCCGGTTCGGAAAATGCCCACAATCTTCATTTGCAGGCTGATACCCCTGGGGGAAACCGCGATAATGGTATCGCCCAAGGCAACACCAAGTTTTTGCGCAAGCCCAATGCCGATGATCAGGCCATTCGCGGTACTGCGCAAATCTTCCATGCTGCCCTGGATCAAATCTTTTTCCAGGTTTGAGACTCGGCGATACCGCGCCGGTTCGATTCCCGTGATGGAAACCGAAACATCGCGCGACCCGTAGCGGAGCAACGCCTGACCGGTCAGGATGGGCGATGAATAGACACCAGGGATGGCTTCCAATATCGCCATTTTTTCCGCACTGGCGCGGATGCCGCGGATGCGTTCGGTTGGCTTCACGCCGGAAAGTGCAACAGCGCCATCGGGATGGGCGATTTCCACCGCCTGCGGCAGCGGGCGGCGCGTTTCATCCTTCACGATGATATGCGGCTGCACATCAATCACCTGTTCGATGAAATAGGTCTGAAACCCGCGCATGAGTGAGGCAATGGCGATGAAAAACGCCACACCCAAGGCAACCCCCATCACCGATACAAGGGTCTGCCGGCGCCGGCGGGAAAGCATGCCGCGCGCAAGGTCAAAAATCAGCTTCATGGCCTTAAGCGTATCGACTGCCCGTCCTTCAGGCCCTGCGGTGGATCAAGTACCACGACATCGCCCGCCGCGAGACCTTGGCGGATTTCGACCGCGCGCGGACCTTGCACGCCCACCGTCACCTGGCGCCGCCGCGCCACTTCGCCCTGAGCCACAAACACGTGATCACCGCGCAATGCCGCCGGTGGGATCAGCACGGCATTGGCGGCTTCGCGCAGCACGATATTCGCTTCGACCGTCATGCCGATCATCAGCGGTGTGTCATCCGGCAGCGCAAGGCGCACGCGATAGGCCTTTCGCGTTGCGTCACCTTTTGGCGTGATTTGCGCGACGGTCGCAGTAAGCACCTGCCCGGCAAAAGCATCGGCGCGCAACAGGGCGCGCTGGCCTTCGCGGATTTGGGCGATGTCTTCCTCATCCACTTCGGCGGTGATCCGCAGCGGCTTTGGCTCGCCAATCCAAAACAGGGCCGCGGGGGTATCCACAACCTCGCCCACCTCGGCATCACGGCGCAGAACGAGGCCAGCAGAGGGCGCGCGCACAACGTAATCATCCAGCCGGCGCTGCGCTGCATCAGCCGCAGCGCGTACGGCGCGGGCTTCGGCTTCGGCGCGATCAAGCGTGGCGCGGGACGCGACATCGCGCGCGACCAGGGCGCGCACGCGGGCCAGATCTTCCTGCGCAAAAAGGGCGCGGGCTTCGGCTTCTTCAGCGCGGTGGCGCGCTTCGCGATCATCCAGCTGCGCCATGGGCTGGCTGGCTTGAACGCGGGCACCTTCTTCGACCAGCACAGCGGTGATGCGCGCACGCAGGGCAGGGCCAACCTTGGCCCAATGCACCGGCTCTACATTGCCGGTGGCATAGACCGCCTGCACGGCGGGGCCGGTGGTGGCGGTGGCCACCGCGACGGCGGGCGACAGGCCGCGCCAGAACCAGGCCCCGGCCAGGCCGAGCAGAAGCAGCACTAAGGGGATGATGATCCGGGCACGCATGCTGTCAGCCTAGCATGACACTCGCCGCTTGGCTTCCCCGCTGGGACAGGGGGCATGGGCGAGATGGAGATGGCTGTACGATGGCTTGGCTGGGGTGAACCTGCCCCCAATTCAACCGGACATCAGACGTCGCCTTGGGGGCATAGAGCGTGTTGCGTTCATGTGGGTTCACGCAACCCGCTCTAAATCGTTGTTTTCCGAGCATCTTCACGCGTTCAGATTTTCCATCTGAACGTGATGTGCTCTAGGGAGGCATGAGGTGGTCACTGGGCTGCACAATATGGCTTGTTCTTATTTTGTTCTTTTGATAAGCTTTCTTTCCCATGACTGCCGCCGATCCTCTTTCCCCCCGCAACGCTGCCCTGGCCCGGCTGCGCGATACCCTGGCCGGGCTGACCACCCGCGCCCCTGGGGGCCATGCCAGCGCGCCCATTCCGGTTTTTGCTGACAATAGCTTGATCGGGGCTGGCCTGGCGCGTGGTGCGTTACATGAAGTTTGCGCCGCAAGTCCCGGATCTGGCGTGGCTTTTGCCGCCATTCTGCTGGCGAATTGCGGTGGGCAGGTGCTCTGGATTGCCACCGAACAGGAATCGAATCTTGTCTGGCCGCCGGGGCTGGTGCCCTTTGGCCTGGCGCCGGACAAGCTGATCCTGGCGCGGGCAGCGCGTTGGCCGGAAGCGCTCTGGGCCATGGAAGAAGCCCTGCGCTGCCCGGCCTTGGGCGCTGCCGTGCTGATGGCCGGCAGCGGGCAGGGGCTTGATCTGACCGCAACGCGCCGCCTGCATCTGGCCGCCGAGGCGGGCGGTGTTTTCGGCCTGCTGCTCCGCCCGGATGGCGCCATTGGTGCCTCTGTCGCGCGTACGCGCTGGCATATCGCCCCGCTTTCGGCTGATGGGGCGCCGCGCTGGCGCCTGACGCTGCTCCGCCAACGCGGCGGCGCCCCGGCGGGGCCTTGGGATGTGGCGTTCAACGCTGCGACCAATAGGCTGCATCTGGCGGCGGGGGGCACATGAAGCCCGCGCGGCGTTACCTTGCGCTTCATCTGCCCTTCTGGGCGGCGGAGCATTTGCGCCAGGCCCGCCCCGATCTGCCGGCGGAGCAACCCTTGGTGCTTTGGGCACGCCAAGGCGCGCGGCGCCTTTTGGTGGCGCTGGATCACCAGGCTGCGGCGGCGGGGCTGGAGCCAGGCCAGGCGCTGGCCGATGCCGAAGCCCTTTTGCCGGATTTGCTCGTGCTTCCCGCCATGCCGGAAGCCAGCGCGGCGGGGCTCCGTGACCTCGCCATTTGGGCGCAGCGCTTCACCCCGATCAGCGCGGCCCTGCCCCCCGATGGGCTGCTGCTGGATATCACCGGCTGCGATCATCTGTTTGGTGGAGAGGCCGCTTTGCTCGCGCGCCTTACCGCCAAGCTGGCCGAGATGGGGCTTACCGCCCAAGGCGCCATTGCCAGCGCGGCGGCTTCCGCCATGGCGCTCGCGCGGGTGCGGTGCGATGCGCCGATCATCGCGCCAGGATCGGAAGAAAAAGCCGTGGCACCCCTGCCGCTTGGCCCTGCGCTCCGCCTGCCGGGGGCGATGGTGGAAGACCTTGGCCGGCTGGGGCTCCGCACCATTGGTGATGTGTTGCGCCAGCCCCGCGCACCGCTCGCCCGGCGCTTTGGCGCGCCCTTGCTGGATGCTTTGGATGCCGCCACGGGCCGCCGCGCGCCACCCATCACCCCCATCGCCGCGCCGCCCGATCTGGCGGTGACCCGCGCCTTGCCGGAACCAATCCTGACCGCCGAGGCGATTGCCGCCTTGCTCGATCGGCTACTGGTAGCGCTTTGTGCGCGGCTGGGGCGCGCTGGGCTTGGGGCGCGGCGGCTTTCCCTGACTGCCTGGCGCGTGGATGGCACGGAACAGCGCCTGATGATCGGCACCGGCGCGCCCAACCGCGACCCCGCCCATCTGGCACGGCTTTTCGCTGAGCCCCTCGCCAGCCTGGCGCCGGAGCTCGGCTTTGAGCGTTTCTCCCTGCACGCCCTGGCGACCGACCCGATGGGCGCGGAAGGGCAGGGCGCCCTGCCCATGGGCGCCACGCCGCGCCCGGATGGCGTTTTGGCGCAATTGCTGGATCGCCTTGGCCAAAGGCTGCGCCTGGCCCGCCCCGCACCGCTGCCGAGCCATTGGCCGGAACGGCAATGGCGCGCAGCGCCCGCGCATGAAGCACCCAACCCCGCCCCGCCCGGTTGGGGTACCCGCGCCGCGCCGGTGCTGCTGCGCCGCCGGCCTGAGGCTGTGCAGGTCACTGCCTTTGCCGAAGGCGCGCCCGCTGCGCTCCGCTGGCGCGGGCAGCATTACGCGCTGACCCGTGCGGAGGGGCCGCTGCGATTGGAAGCGGAATGGTGGCATGGCGGCGCGTTGCCGCCGGCGCGGGATTATCACCGCGTGCAACTCGCTTCCGGTGAAAGGCTCTGGCTTTGTCATGCCGATGGGCGCTGGGTGGTGCAGGGCGATTTACCATGACCGCGCGCGGCTATGCGGAAGTGGCGGCGCGATCCAATTTCTCCTTCCTGGATGGCGCCTCGCACCCCGAGGAATTGGTGGAACAGGCGGCTGCACTTGGCCATGCGGGGTTCGGGCTTTGCGATACCAATGGGCTGGCCGGCGTGGTGCGCGCGCATGGTGCGGCCAAGGCGGCGGGGCTTGCCTTCGCGCCGGGGTGTCGGCTGCGCTTGGAAGATGGTGCGGAATGGCTGGCCTGGCCGGCTGATCGCGCGGCCTATGGCCGGCTGACGGCGCTGCTTTCAGCCGGGCGCATGGCCGCGCCCAAGGGCGAATGCCGGCTGGATTTCGCCATGCTGTGTGACGCGGCCGAGGGCATGGCGCTGGCCGCCATCCCACCTGTCGCACCCGCCGCCTTGCGCCGCCTGGGCGGGCTGCGCCTTGCCTTGCCGCCGCTGATCGCTGTGGCGTGCCCCTTATTGGGCGATGACGCGGCGGTGCTCGCGCACTACGCCGCTTTGGCGGAAGCGAGTGGGGCGCGGCTGCTCGCCACCAACAATATCCGTTATCATGTGCCATCGCGGCGGCGCTTGGCGGATGTATTAAGCGCCATTCGCCTGCGCTGCACCGTGGAAGCCTTGGGCCAGGCGGCGGAGCCCAATGCCGAACGCCATTTGAAATCCCCTGCCGAAATGGCGCGGCTTTTCGCGCGCTACCCGGATGCGCTGCAATCAAGCCTTGATGTGCTGGCGACCACGCGCGGCTTTTCGCTCGATCATTTGCGCTATGAATACCCTGATGAGGTGCTGGACCCGGGCCTCACCGCACAGCAAAGCCTGGAAGCGCGTGTGGCCGAAGCTGTCGCCGCGCGCTGGCCGGTGCAGGTGCCGGACGCCATTACAGCGCGCATCGCGCATGAAATGAAGCTGATCAATGATCTTGGCTATGCGCCTTATTTCCTGACAGTGCATGAGATTATTCGCTTCGCCCGCGCGCGCGGCATTTTGTGCCAGGGGCGTGGTTCGGCGGCGAATTCCACGGTTTGCTATGTGCTGGGCATCACTGCCGTTGATCCCGAAAAACATGATCTGCTGTTTGAACGTTTTGTCTCGGCCAGTCGTGGTGAGCCGCCCGATATAGATATTGATTTCGAACATGAACGTCGGGAAGAAGTGATCCAGCATCTTTACGCGCGCTATGGCCGCGACCGCGCGGCGATTTGCGCGACGCTGATCCGCTATCGCCCGCGCAGCGCCATTCGCGAAGTGGGCAAGGCGATGGGCCTGACCGAGGATATTACCGCGCGCCTCGCCAAGGCCGGCTGGGGGCCGGGGCGGGAGATGAGCCTGGCTGAATTGGCCACCGATGAGGGCTTTGACATCAGCGATCCGCGTTTGGCGATGACGCTTGATCTGGCTGAGGAATTGCAGGATTTCCCGCGCCATACCGCAACCCATGTCGGTGGTTTTGTCATCACGCGCGGCAAGCTCACGGAATTGGCGGTGGTGACGCAGGCGGCAATGGAAGACCGCACCGTTCTGGAATGGGACAAGGATGATATTGATGCACTCGGCATCATGAAGGTGGATGTACTGGGGCTTGGTATGCTGTCCTGCCTCCGGCGCAGTTTTGATCTGCTGGGGCAGCATCGGCGCCTTGCCTTGAACCTGGCAAACCTGCCGCGCGATTGTGCGGAAACCTATGCCATGTTGCGGCGTGCGGATTCTGTTGGCGTGTTTCAGGTGGAAAGCCGCGCGCAGATGAATATGCTGCCGCGCCTCAAGCCTCGTGCCTTTTATGATCTGGTGGTGCAGGTGGCGATTGTGCGACCGGGTCCCATCCAAGGCGATATGGTGCATCCCTATTTGCGCCGGCGTCAGGGGCTGGAAGCGGTGGAATACCCCGCGCCCGATCCTGCCTTTGGCCCGGCGGATGAATTGCGCCAGGTGTTGGGACGCACGCTTGGCGTGCCGCTGTTTCAGGAACAGGCGATGCGGCTTGCAATTGTTGCCGCCGGCTTCACGCCGGAAGAAGCGGATCAATTGCGCCGCGCCATGGCAACTTTTCGCCAACAGGGGCTGGTCACGCGCCACAAGGATAAGCTGGTGGCCGGCATGACACGCCGCGGTTACGCGCAGGAATTGGCGGAGCGCGTCTTTGCGCAAATTGAAGGCTTTGGCAGCTATGGTTTTCCCGAAAGCCATGCGGCGAGCTTCGCGCATCTGGTCTATGCCTCGGCCTGGTTGAAATGCCATCACCCGGCGGCCTTTGCCTGTGCGCTGCTGAACAGCCAGCCCATGGGGTTTTACGCGCCGGCGCAAATCATGCGCGATGCGCGGGACCACGGCGTGATTGTGCGCGCGGTGGATGTGAATGTCAGCGATTGGGATAGCAGCCTGGAAGAAGCGCCGGAAAGCGCGGGCGGCCTGGCACTGCGGCTGGGGTTTCGTTTGGTTGCACGGCTGGCGCAACGTGATGCCGAGGCGCTGCTGATGGCCCGCGCCGCGCGCAATGGTGCGCCCTTTGTGAGTGTAGAGGATTTGGCTTGGCGCGCGCGGCTTTCTCAAGGTGCTTTGAGTGCACTCGCCGCCGCCAATGCCTTTCCCGGCGTGCTGCGCCGTGATGCCGCCTGGGCCGCGCGCGGAGCACGGGGCACGCCGCGCGACTTGCCGCTTTTCGCCCCGCGCGATGGCGTGGATGCCGCGCTGGCCGAGGAAGCGCCCATCCTGCCCGAAGCGAAACCCGCATTGCCGCTGGAACATGAGGGCGAGCATATTGTGCATGATTACGCGGCGCTTGGCCTGACGCTTGGGCGACATCCCTTGGCGTTGCTGCGCGCAGAATTGCGCACCGAGGGGCTGCGTGACACGCGCGATTTGCAGACATGGCCCTCGGGCCGGTTGCTGCGTCTGGCAGGGCTTGTGCTGATGCGCCAGCGCCCCGGTTCCGCCAAGGGCGTGATTTTCATCACCATCGAAGATGAGCACGGCACCGCCAATCTGGTAGTTTATACCGATATCGCCGCGCGCGATCGGCGAGCCTTGCGCGGCGCGCGGTTGTTGCAAGTGGAAGGCCGGGTGGAGCGTGAGGATCGCCACGCCGAAGTGCCGATCATTCATATGATTGCGCGCCGGCTGGTGGATCGTTCCGATCTGCTGGAAGGCTTGTTGCGCGACGCGTGCAGTAGCTGGGCAGAGGCAGCGCTTGGCCGCGCCGATGAAATCCGCCGCCCGCAGGATGATCGCCGCCCGCCGCGGGCCAAGCTGCCAGCGAGCCGGGATTTTCGGTAGCGCGCCTTCAGCCCCGCGCCCGCGGCACCCTGAAGGGCAACATCAACGCCTGCACCGCCAGATTATCAAACCGGTTCAAGGCCAGGCTTTCATGCACCGCTATCGCATTCTGCCCCAAAAGCCGCGTGCGAATTTCGGATCGCGTATAAAACGGCGCATCCACCAAAGCGCGCACCAGCTCTGCCTTGCCATCCTCAGACCGTGTCGGGCGCGCGACGCGCCAAAGCCCAGGCGGCATCATGGCCTGGGGGGGGATTGGCATATCGGCGACTTCGCCGGCGCGGTTCACCTGCAGCGCGAGTGACTGCGCCGATCCATCCCGGCGTGATGCATTATACAAAATCGCGGTGGCTTCCGGCATGGGCGCGCGGCACCAATCCCAGAACAGGAAATCCTCTTCCAGCGGCGCGATACCTGTATTGGTGTCGAAATACGAAAAGCCCGACCAGCGCAGCGCGGGATTGTCGAAAGCAACCTCCACGCGCGAACGCGGCGCAATCGGCTGCCAATGATGCCGCCCCGCGCCATCCAAGCGAAAGGCCCGATGCGATAGTGCCTCAGGATAAAGGGTCACGCGCCCGCGCAACTTGCCTGGAACCGGGGCGGTGACTTCCGCAAGATCAACCACCAATTTGCTGCCATCCCAGCGCATGGCGCTTGGCCCGATTTGGAGAAAATCAGTGCCGCGATTGAGCGCGCCACGCGGGCGGTCCGTCATCGCCCAGCGCGCCGGCTTGCCGTAAAGCGCCACATGCATGCAGCAATGGTTCAGCGGATCACCACCACCGCCACGCCGCGCAAAGGCATACCAGGGGGAAAACACCGTGCCCAGAAAGGCGATAATGGTAATGCCATGCGCACCATCATCGGAAAGCGCATCCAGATACCACCAGCGATAACCACGCGTCGCCACGGGCAGGGTGAAATCCAAGCCCGTCGCGCTAAAATCATCTGTCATTCAAAAAGCCGCCTTGTCACGCGGCCATTTCCGCCCGCATCGCGTTGCGGGTCAAGCCGGGCGGCGTGCACCGCCCGGCGGGCCGGCCTCAGGCCTTGCCCTTATAGACTTCGATCATTTGGCCGAGCAGCTTCAGCGCCTCATCCTTCGGGCGCTGGAAGGCGTTGCGCCCAACGATTGAACCATTGCCGCCACCGGCATGAATGGCGCGCGCTTCAGCGAGCAGCGCATCCGTGCCCTTCGCCTCACCGCCCGAGAACACAACAAGACGACGACCATTAAAGCAGGCCTGCACCACATGGCTGATGCGCTTCGCCAAGTCGCTGCCATCAATCTTGCGCTCGATATAAACCTTCTTCGCGGCATCCAGGCTGAGCACATCGGTGGGCGGCTTCACCTTGATGATATGCGCCCCCATCAGCGCGGCCATATGGGCGGCATAGGCGCAAATGTCGAAGGCGGTTTCGCCGTTCTTGTCCAGCATCGGCCCGCGCGGATAGGACCACACCACCACGGCAAGCCCGGCTGCCTTGGCTTCTTCCGCCAATTCGCGGAGTTCTTCCATCATCTCAAACTGGTATTCGGATGAAGGATAGATGGTGAAGCCAATGGCCGAACACCCAAGGCGGAGCGCATCGGCCACGCTTGCCGTCACCGCCTGATCCTTGGTGGTCGAAAGGCTATTGGATGAATTGACCTTCAGGATGGTCGGGATGGAACCCGCGAAAGTGGCGGCACCGGCTTCAATCATGCCAAGCGGCGCGGCGTATGCGTTCAGGCCCGCTTCAATCGCCAATTCGAAATGATAATGCGGATCGTAAGCCGCGGGATTCGGTGCGAAGGACCGCGCCGGGCCATGTTCAAAGCCCTGATCCACCGGCAGGATCACCATGCGCCCCGTGCCGCCCAGCTTCCCTTCCATCAGGATGCGGGCGAGATTCGCCTTGGTGCCGGGTGTATCGCTTTCATACCAGGAGAGGATTTCCTTCACGCGGCGCGTCAGCTTCATCTTGGGTTCCTTTTCATTGCTCAAAGGCCAGCGGGGCGTAGCCCAGCCGGCATTGCCTGTCACGGGGGCGTTATCTCGGCTGATCCTGTGGCGGCACTGTGGCGAAAAGCGCGGCAAGGCGCCTTTCATCATCCCGCCGGCGCGGATCGAGCGTGCCGAGATCGAGCGCTGTGGGCCTGGTGCCCAAAACCTCGGCCCCCGCTTCGGCGGCGGCACCCAGCACGCTTGCGGCGGCAGGATGCGCCAGATCGAATACCACCAGCTTGAACCCGGCCCGCAAGGCAGCCAGCGCAGCCCCTGGGGCGGCGGCACAATCCAGTACAGCGTGAATTGTCGCGTCGGGAAAAGCGGCGGCGGCCTGGTCCAGCACGGCCCTGAACCAGCCCGGCCCGGCATTCAGCGCCGCCCCCGGCGCCGAGACCAGCAGCACAGGCCGCCCAGCCGCAACCCGCAGCGCCCATTCGGCCTGCCCGCGCCCATGCACCACCATTGCCGGTAGTTTCAGAAACGCCTTTACCATTGACCCAGAGGCCTTTGCATGCCAAGCATTTCATCAGTTCCTTAGCCGCAAGAACCTTCGGCGCCAAGGCATTTGGAAAAGCATGAGCGAGCAACAAGCTGACACAATGGGTGCGGCGATGATCCGGCTGGAAGCAGCCCTGGAACGTCTTGATCGCGCTGTGGAAGCCCGCCGTGCTGCCGCCCCACCCGTTGAAGGCGATATGGTGCCGAAGGCCGCTGTTGCTGCCCTCGCTACCCGGCTTGATGCCACCATCGCCAAGCTGCGCGCTAACCTGGACGAGGCTCGCTAATGGCGCAGGTCACGGTCCGTGTCGGCGGCTATGCCCATCCGGTGGCCTGCCAGGATGGTCAGGAAAAGCACCTGACGAATATGGCAGCCGAGGTGGATCAACGCATCTCCGCCCTCAAGGCCATGGGCATCCAGTTTGGCGAAACCCGCATGCTGCTGCTGGCCGCCCTGCAATTGGCCGATGAGGCAATGGACCTGAAAGCGGAAAATGAAGCGCTGAAGGCCGGTGGCGCCGTTGCCGCCGAAGCCCCCGCGCCCGATCCGGCAGTCGCCGATGGCCTGGTGCGGCTCGCGGAAAAGCTTGAGGCCATTGCCGCGCGGCTTGAGGAAGCCTAACTAACGCTTGCGGGGCTGCCAGGTGCGCCAGGCAATTCATCCCCGGGGCCAATGCACATCCTCCGGGAGCTGGCTCTGTCCGGACCGTGGTTCGGGTATCTGGTGCCCACCTGCTGACGCAGGCCTTGGGAGGATGATAGGCCAGCGGCCATGGT
>JBIKWX010000315.1:0-3694 GCA_044356095.1 Roseomonas sp. | reverse complement strand
TAGTGTGCGCTGCCGGCATGCCCAGCCTTCATGCAGCGAGAGCCTGCCACCGCTGATCCTGGAGGAAGCGGATCATTGGGCGGCCTGTCTGCGCGCCAAGGAATTGGCCGCGCCATGACCGAAGCCCTGATCAGCGCCGAGAACCTCGCCAAGCATTTTGATGTCGGTGGCGGTGGCCTGTTTCTGCGTGGCAGAAGCAGCAAGCTGCGCGCGGTGGATGATGTCGCGCTCAGCATCATGCCCGGCGAAACCCTGGGCCTGGTGGGCGAATCCGGCTGCGGCAAATCAACCTTGGGGCGGCTTTTGATCCGCCTGCTGGACCCAACCGCGGGCAGTATTCGCTTTCAGGGTCAGGAGATCACCGGCCTTGGTCGCGCGGCGATGCGTGAATTTCGCCGGTCCATGCAAATCATTTTTCAGGACCCTTACGGCGCGCTCAATCCACGCATGGCGGTTGAGGATATCATCGCCGAACCGCTGGTGATCCATGGCGCGAAGCATGGCACTGAAACGCGCCAGCAGGTCACGGAAATGCTTGATCGCGTTGGCCTGCCGCGCCGCGCGCTGGATCGCTTTCCGCATGAATTTTCCGGCGGCCAGCGGCAGCGCATCGGCATTGCGCGCGCGCTGATCCTGAAGCCGCGCTTCGTGGTGTGTGATGAGGCGGTGTCCGCGCTTGATGTCTCCGTTCAGGCGCAGATCGTCAATCTGTTGCAGGATTTGCAGCGCGATATGGGGCTGACCTATCTGTTCATCGCACATGATCTTTCCGTGGTGCGGCACATCTCGGATCGCGTTGCGGTCATGTATCTCGGCAAGATCGTGGAAATCGCCGAAAAGCGCGTGATCTATAATGATCCGCAGCACCCCTATACGCGCGCGCTGATTGCCGCCGTGCCGGCGCCGCATCCGTCACGCCGGTCACGCGGCAAGCGAGAGAATATCGCAGGTGATATTCCAAGCGCGCTTAACCCGCCTTCCGGCTGCCGCTTCCACACGCGCTGCCCGCATGTGATGCCCATCTGCAAGGAAGTGGCGCCGCCGCTTACGCAAACCCAGGCCGGCCATCAGGTCGCCTGCCATTTGATGACAGAAGTCTGAATAGGGAAAACGCCATGGCTGACGCGCCGCGCAAATCGCGCCTTGTCTCCGAAGTAGATTTCAACAAGGACGGCAAGCAGACAGGTTTCATCCGCCTGTTCCATTCAACGCATGATAGCGCCTATGGCTTTCTGCCCATCCCGATTGTCGTGGTGAAGAATGGTGAGGGACCGACCGCGCTTTTCACCTCCGGCAATCATGGCGATGAATATGAAGGCCAGGTGGCGCTAACCAATCTGGCCAAGTCGCTTGATCCTGCGCGCATCAAGGGGCGTGTTATCCTCCTCACCATGGCGAATTATCCGGCAGCGCTCGCCGGGCGGCGCGTTTCGCCGATTGATGATTTGAACCTGAACCGCATTTTCCCAGGCGATCCCGACGGCACGGTCACGCGCCAGATCGCGCATTACATAGACAGTGAATTGATCCCGCTTGCGGATTTTGTGATGGATTTGCATTCGGGTGGATCATCACTGAATTACGTGCCTTGCGCGCTGGCGACACAATCCAATGATCCCGCGCTGTTTCAAAAACAATTGGCGGCATTGCGCGCCTTTGGGGCGCCCTTCACCTATATCCAGGGCGGCGCGCAAGGCCAGGGCGGCAATCAAACACTCGGCAGCGGCGCTGAACGGCGCGGCAAGATCGCGCTTGGCAGCGAATTGGGCGGCTCGGGCACGGTCAATCCCGCGGGCCTTGCGATTGCCGAGCGCGGCGTGCGCAATGTGCTCGTGCATCTTGGCATTCTGCCGCAATCCGATTGGGTCGAACCGCCCTCCCCCACACGGTTTTTGGATGTGCGCGGGCAGGATTATTACGTCTATGCGCCTGAAAATGGCGTGTTTGAGCCATTGGTGGCGCTTGGCGATACGGTCGCCATCGGCACACCCGCCGCGCGCATCCATTTCACTGAAACGCCCTGGCTGCCGCCGGTGGAAATCACCTTCAAGGCCGCGGGGATCGTCATGTGCCAACGCATCCCGGCGCGCACCAAGCGCGGCGATTGCCTGTTCCATTTGGCGAGTGATCTGAAGATCGCGTAACGCAGGCCCACCATAAAAAAGCCGCACACGCCGTGTTTCTGCTATGATCCTGTCTGTTTCCTCACCAAGCGGAGATTGACCCATGTTCTTGCGTCTTTCTGCAATCCTCCTCGCCCTCGGCCTTGTCGCCTGCGCGCCTGAGACCAATACCTCGGTCGAGCGTCAGGCCCTTGGCATCCAGGGCACTGTCTATCGCGGCACCATCATTGCCATGCGCCCCGTGACGGTCAGCGGTTCGCGCAGCGGTGTTGGCGCCACGGCGGGTGCGGTTGGCGGTGGTTTCCTGGGGAGCACCATCGGCGGCGATTGGCGCGCACGCACCGTGGGTGGTGTGGTCGGTGCGCTCGCAGGCGGTGTTGCCGGCGGCGCCATTGAACAAGGCGCCACCCGTGGTGAGGCGATGGAATTCATCATCCGCCCGGATTCCGGTGGCGAGCGCGTGATTACCCAAACCAATGAGCTTGGCTTGCAAATCGGTGACCGCGTGATGGTCACAGAAACTGATCGCGCCCGCCTGTCGCGGGAGGTTCCGGGCACCGCGCCCGCGCCGCGCTAATTTCAGCATTGGCCTAAACCCGCCTTTTTGGTTTAGGCTTCCCCCCTGAAGGTGCTTCGATGCGCCAAGCGGGAATGTTGCCATGGATTTGATCATTAAGGGCAATTGCGTCGTCACACCCCACGCCATTGGCCCGGCGGAAATCGGCATAGCAGGCGAAAAAATCGTTGCTATCGCAGCGCCGGGCAGTCTGACCATACCAGGCCGGGCGCGTGTGGTGGATGCGGGCGACAGCATCGTGATGCCGGGTGGTATTGATCCGCATACGCATTGCCTCTGGCCCATTCCCGGCCCTGATGGAAAACTTGATCAAACCCAGGGCGCTTCCGTCGTCGGCAAAGCCGCACTTTACGGCGGCACCACCAGCATTCTGGATTTCGTGCGCTGGACCCATGGCAAAACCATCGAAGGCGCCATCGCGGAACGCCACGCCGCCTGGAAGGCCGATGGCTGCCCCTGCGATTATGCTTTCCACATCATGGTGGAAGGCGATCTGCCGCCTGATCTGCCCGCGCAGCTTGGGGAGGCCATTGAAGCCGGCCACGCCACCACGAAAATTTTCACGACGGACATCACCCCTTCCCGCAAGGGCCGCATGGTTGATTTCGGCGATATCTGGGAAGTGTTTCAGGTGCTCTCCGCCAAGGGCGGGCTTGGCGTGATCCATGCCGAAGACAATGACATTGTCATGCATATGTACGCCAAACTCTTCCGTGAAAACCGCGCGGGGTTTGAGAATATGGCGGAGGTGCACAATACGCTATCCGAAGACCTTTCCTTCCGCCGTGTGATGCGATTGGCAGAACATGTGCCGGGGACGGCGCTTTACATGATGCATGTCTCCGCCGGGAATGGCGTGCGCGCCATCCGCGATGCGCGCGCCAAGGGCCTGCCAATCTATGGTGAGTCGCTCCATCAATACATGCTCTACACCAGTGAGGATTATAAGCGCCCGAATGGGCAGATCTATCACACCTATCCATCGCTGAAGTCT
>JBIKWX010000084.1:0-12853 GCA_044356095.1 Roseomonas sp. | reverse complement strand
CACCACCAAAGAGGCTGTCAATGCCTTCGCCGCCATCCAGCGTATCCGCACCATTGCCACCAATAAGCGTGTCGTTGCCGAACCCGCCAACTAGGCTGTCATTGCCGGCGCCGCCATCAAGAATATTGGCGACTGAATCCCCGATGATAATATCACTATCGCCGCCGCCAAGAACCGCTTCGAAACCGCTGATGGTATCGTCATCCGGCTGCGCCGCAGTGAACCTTACGGCCCGACCCAACTCCAGATTGATCGACATCTGCGAGGTGACAACATAGCTATAGTCCACCCAGTCAAAATCCGCGCCACCATCCAGCGAGTCACTTCCCTGTAAGCCCGACAGGGTGTCATTACCGGCGCCACCAAGCGCTGTTTCGTTATTCCCATCCGCCAGAATAAAATCGGCGTAATTGCTGCCGAGGACGTTTTCAATACCTGTCAGGCTGTCATTGCCATCGGCACCCGCGCTGCTCTTCGCGCCAAGATTGACCGTGACACTGCCCGTAGCATCTGCATAACTGGCCCAATCATTGCCGTTACCGCCAATCAGTGAGTCATTGCCGCCGCTGCCATTTAGCGTGTCGTCGCCATTGCCGCCATCAAGCGCGTCATTGCCATTGCCGCCATCCAGGCTGTCATTACCGTCATCGCCATCAAGGTTATCATTTCCAGCACCACCGGAAATCGTATCGTTTCCAGCACGGCCATATAAATAATTATCCTTGACGTCACCAAGAATACTATCTGAATAATTTCCGCCTTCGGCATATTCGAAACCAGTCAAACTATCATTGCCGTCCGCACCGGAGCTACTGCTGTTGACCAAATCGACAGTAACGCTGCCGGTGGCATCAAGGTATTGTGCTACGTCACGATACTCACTCCCTGCAACTAATGTGTCATTACCAGTTCCGCCATTGAAGAAGTTGATTCCCAAACCGCCGACAAGGCAATCATTTCCCGCCCCACCGGAGAAGGATTGGACAAATGCCGAATTTCCGAATAGCGTATCATCGCCACCTTGACCGATGATTGAGCCATTAGGGGTGTAAAGGCCGTTCCCTGGACCGGCAACGACCGAATCATTGCCATCACCGCCCAAAAGCGTGTCATAACCTGGACCGCCGAGCAGCGTATCATTACCAGTGCCGCCATCAACATAGTCCGAATCATTGCCGCCTAGCAGTTGGTCATCATCGGCACCACCATCCAGCGTATCGGCACCATCGCCGCCGATCAGGCTATCATTGTCATTCCCGCCCAGCAGGCTATCATTACCGCTTCCACCGTTAATCGTATCTTCGCCACCAAGACCAGTAATGCTGTCATTGCCGGAATTGCTCACGAGCATTCCAGGCCAGGAATCATTCCCTTCGCTCAAAATCGTATTTTCACCACTCATGATAACTACTCCTTACTCAACCGCTTGTCGGTATGGCCATGCTCAGTTCGAGATCCGGCGTGCAGCTTGGTTTCGGCGGGCGCGGGTCGATCATTTTGCCTAACCCAAGATGCATTAGAAACTTTGCGAAACCACTAAACTGCGTTTTGTCCTTGATTCATTTTAGTTAAATTCTGCCGTTTTTTTGCCGACAAATCAAACGGTATTCTCAAGTGAGTATTAAGGTGATGATTTCATATTTACATTCAATCCAGGGTTGTTTTTTTACTCAACCACGGATTGCGCTAACCCGCATTATTCATGTGGCTAGTCTGAGCGCGCGGTTGGCGGACTTTCGGCGCTGGACAAAAGATGTGTCCGCGCATGATCCCCGCCGCCTTGAGAGGCGGCCTTTGGGTGCGGATCGCGGGGCTGGAGGGTTGCGGTTTCGGGGCTTGATCGGGGCGTCCGCCCCATTGATCAACAGGTGGGAAGGGGCAGGCGCTCAAGCGCGAGCCTTAAGATGGCCTTGTCGGGACAGGCGTTTGGCAGGTGCAGCATGACGCGGGTCTTCAGCGCGACAACACGTGTGGCCAACTTCACCAATTGCAACCGCAGGGTGTCGAATTGCGCAACGCGCCAGATGGAGCGCTTCGGCATCAGGCGGCGCAGCGACCACAGCAGCCAGTAGGCGCCCGTAGCCTAGGCGTTATCTGGCCACTCTGCCTATCGCCGGGAGAGTTCGCATCCCGGAGCACCTCCTCCGCCAGTGCCCGTCTCGGCCATGCTTTCGCCATTACGAAAAAAGGGCCGGCATCAGGCATCCATTCGCCCTTGCCAATCGCAGCGCCCTCATGACCAAAGGTCTGCGCTGCCACTTTGCGCGCAATATATCCCAGTCGAGAGCCATCACTTGTCGGCTCAGAAAACCCAAATAGTAACTGCTTCAGGGGCTTCTTGCCGCGTGCTCACGCGGTGAGGAGGCCCTGAACAAATCAAAAAAACCCGCCACCACATCCGCAATGCTCCGCCCGCGTCCGGTGTCAATTGAAACCGTCGCGGTCACGCCGGCGCGTAAGGGGGGCTCGCCCGCATGGGGTTCAAGGCGGATGCGCACCGGCAGGCGCTGCACCACCTTCACCCAATTGCCTGAGGCATTTTGTGGCGGCAGAATCGCAAACTCTGCCCCCGTCGCCGGGCTGATGCTCTCCACCACGCCCTTCCAGGTCACCTTCGGATAGATATCCAAAACCACATCCACGCGCTGGCCAACGGCCACATGGGTCAGCGTGGTTTCCTTCAAATTCGCATCCACCCAGGGTCGGCTATCTGACACCAGCGCGAAAATCGGGGTCGCGGCGCGCAATTGCTCGCCCACTTGCAGGCGCAGATTAACGACGGTGCCGCCAGCCGGCGCCTTGATTTCGGTGCGCGCCAAATCAAGCGCGGCGCGGTCGCGTTCGGCGATTTTCTCCCGCACTTGCGGGTGGTCATCCACCGGCAATTCAGGGTCGCCCTTCAGCGTGGTCAATACGCGCACAAGCCTCTGGCGCAGCACATTCATCCTGTCCTGCGCGACCTGGGCATCAACCTGGGTTTCTTCCATGCGCGCGGTGGGGGCGATGCCGCGGCTTGCCAATTCTTCCTGCCGGCGCGCCTGACGGAGAAGAAAAGCCAGGCGCTTTTCAAGCTCCGCCATTTCGCTTTGCGTTTCCTGATAGGTGGCGCGGGAAAGCTCCACCAGGGTGCGGGCGGAATCCAACTCGGCCTCGGCCTTTTCCAAGGCAAGGCGGAAGGGGGTGGGGTCCAGGCGCACCAGCACCTGGCCGGCGGTCACGCGCGCATGGTCGCGCACCAGCACTTCAGTCGCGCGGCCGGCGACTTCCGGGGCAATCTGCACAATATCGGCGCGGACATAGGCGTTTTCTGAGGTCACGTAGCGCCCACCGGTCAGCCAAAGGGCAGCGGCCACCAGCAGCGCCAGCACCGGCACGCCCACCAGCAGCACAAGGCGCAAAAGCCGGCCCTGCATGGTCAAAGCCCCTGCGGCAGGGTTGGGGCGCGATGAAAAGCCTCGCCACCCGCGTCAAGACTTGGCAGTATTCGTTCCCTCATCACCTTCAGCTTGGCAGGAAAATGCCATGTCCGCCATAGGCTTGCGGGATATTTCTGGACGAAAACCGGACTGATGTCGGAAACCAACCCGATATTGGAATTGTCGGTCACGCGCCGCTGCCTGATCCTGGCGGCGGTGGTGATGGGGGCCACGCTTTACGCCACCACGCTGCTGGTCGCTTCCACCTTGTTGCCGCAGATGCAGGGCAGCCTGGCGGCGACGGCGGATGAAATCGCCTGGACCACCACCTTCAATATCCTGGCAACCGCGATTGTAACGCCCATGACCGGCTGGCTGGTCGCGCGTGGCGGGCGGCGGCGGGTGATGCTGTTCTGCGTGGTGGGCTTCACCATCGCGACCTATCTGGTGGGGCAGGCGGAATCCCTCGAAACCGTGGTGCTGTGGCGCATTGTGCAGGGCGGCATCGGCGCGCCGGTGATACCGTTATCGAATGCGATTGTGCTGGATAGTTTCCCGCGCAAGCAGGCGGGGTTGGTGAGCTCCATCTTCGGCATGACCGTGGTCTTGGGCCCGGTGATAGGCCCGGTCTTTGGCGGCCAATTGGCCGAGGCTTATGGCTGGCGCTGGGCCTTTTACATGATTGTGCCGGCGGGGGTGCTGGCCAGCTTCGCGCTTTGGGCAACCCTGCCGGAGGATGAACCAGGCAAGCCCATTCCCTTGGATTGGACCGGGTTTCTGGCGCTGACCGTTGCGATTTCCTGCGTGCAATTGGTGCTGTCACGCGGGCAGCGGTTGGATTGGTATGAATCGCAGGAAATCATCATCGAAACCGCCATCGCTGCCTTGGCGTTCTACATTTTCATCGCCCATAGCCTGACGGCGAAGCAGCCATTCCTGAATCTGCGCCTGCTGCTGGATCGGAACTACGCCATCGGGCTTTTGCTGGTGTTCATCTATGGCATGGTGAATTTCACGCCGATTGTGCTGCTGCCGTCCCTGCTGCAGCAATATGCCGGCTATCCCGATAGCGTGATTGGTGAAATCGTCGGCTTTCGCGGCATTGGCGGCACGATTGGTTTTGCGCTGACCTTCCTGATCGGCCGCTGGGACCCGCGCATTGGCATGGCGATTGGCTTCGCGGCCATGGTCGCCGCCGGGCTATGGCTCATGCAGTTTGATTTGAATGTCAGTGAGGAAGCGCTGTTGTGGAATGCCGTGCTGCAAGGTGTTTCCGTTGGCATCATCTGGGTGCCGCTGACCGTGCTGACCTTCAAGACGCTGGATCGGGAGCATTTGCCGGAAGCCATGGCGATGTTCCATTTGCTGCGCAATATCGGGTCAAGCCTGTTCATTTCGCTGAGTGTCGCTGAGATCATTCGCTCGGGGGCGATGAATTACAGCCGCATGACGGAAATGATCTCGCCCTTCAATCGCACGCTGCAATTGCCGGGGTCCATGGGTGGGTTCGGCATGGAAACCGTGCCGGAATTGGCGAAGCTGAGCGGGGAGATCTCCCGCCAGGCGGCGATGATTGGCTATGTGAACGGGTTTGGGTTGTTCACGGCCGCATCGGCGGTTGCGATTGTGCTGGTGGCGTTTTCCGGCGGGCGGGGGAAGCGGGCGTGAAGCCCTTCAGCTTATGGCAAGACATGTGGTTTAAGGCAGTTATGGTAAACTCTCTGGCTGACAGGCAGGGCGGATTGTGACCTCGGAAAACCCGACTGAACCGGAAAGGGCTTCGGCCCAAAACCCGCCTGAAGGGGCGGCTGTCGCAAATGCAGCGCTAAGCCGGCTTTGGCGTGAACGCCGGTTTCGTGAGGGCGCTGAAGTCGCCAGGCGAGCCATGGCGCGCTTTCCGGAGGAGCCACGCTTCGGCGTAGGACTTGCGAACTTCCTGCTTGCAGCGGGCGAGTTGGCCAAGGCCGAGGAAGCGGCGCGTGACTTTCTCAGCGCCTCTCCGCCGCCTGACCTTGCCGAGGAAGTCTGGATCGTGCTGGCCGATGCGCTGATCCGCCAGGAACGCCTTGAAGAGGCGCGGGAGACCCTGCGCGAGGCATGCCTTGCCGCGCCGGCCAGCGTACCATTGCAAGCGCGGCGCGGGCGCCAGGCCATGCAGGCGAAGGATTTCGCCGAGGCGGTAGAGGCCTTGCAGATTGCCGCGGATTTGGCCCCGGAACGAGAGGTACTGCATAATTCCCTGCTCGCCGCGCTCTGGCAGACGCAGCGCTACGCTGTTGGCAGTAAGATGGCCGCGCGCGCGGTTGAAGCCATGCCGCAATCGGCAGGGATCAGGCTGCATTTGGCGAATTTTCTTTTCGCCGAAAATCGCGCGCGCGAGGCTGCCGCCGTTGCGCGGGAGGCAATTGACCTCGACCCCAGCAATACGCGTGCCTATTGGGTTCTGGTGGATGCGCTATGGCGCCAGGATCGTGCCAATGAAAGCTTTCGCACGCTTGAAGCCGCTGTCGAGCGCTTTCCCACCGATGTATTCCTGTTGCAGCAACTAGCCAGGCTTTCCGGGGCAGTTTCTCGAGAAGATGCGGTACCGACCGCCTATCGCCGTGCGATCAGCCTCGCAGAAATGCCGCGCCAAATCTGGGAAGTCCTCATTCGTGCTCTTATGGGACAGAACGAACATGAGGAAGCCGCTGCTACAGCGCGCCGTGCGATGTTGGTTCATCCCGCAGCACCGGAATTTGGCGCCTTACTCGCCGAGCTATTGTTACGCCTTGGGACCGAGCAGGAAATGATCGCCAATGACATAGCGGCAGCCCTGGGCCTGGAGAGCACCGCACTTCCGGTGCAAATCGCACTGATTTCCGGTTTGCTGACGCATAAAAAATGGGACGAGGCTACCAGCCTATTGGAGGGTTTAAGAAGCAATACGCCCGATCAACCGGAATTGCTCTTGGCGTTCGGCATAGCGCTGACCGGAAAAGGGGCGCATGAAGAGGCGGTGGCAATACTTTCCAGTCTGGCTGAAGCGAATGCCGATAAGATACCGATTTGGGAAGCTCTTTGCGATGCTCTTCGTGCATCAAAGCAAATAAAGCCCGCTGTCGCAGCTTATCGCCGCTTGGAAGCGCTTGGCGCACCACTACACGTCATGCGGCGCGTGCAGGTGAAATTGTTTGGTGAACAATTCGCCTGATGGCCTAGGCGCCAAGACAAAACTGGGTGATACCGGCATGACCCAAGCCTATGGCGCCATACTTGATCCGCGTTCCCTGCGCTCTGTTCCAGGCAAGCGGCGCCCTACCTCACAACCCGCACGCCGCATCCAAAAACGCCCCACCCAAGGTACCCGGCGCCGCATCCCTGAACCCACTCCGCCGCGGGCGTTCCGCATGGACCGGCTGCTGCGCATTGCGCCGCGCAAACCACGCCCCCTCCAGCGGGCGCCATTGCCGTTCCGCACATCGATACTCCCCAATGAATCGCACCGAAAGCGCCCGCCCACCCGTTTCTGGGATGGGGATTGATTCACGCAAATTGAGCATGATCCAGGCCCGCCGCACTGGGCCTGAGATATTCAATTCGCGTTCCTGCACATAGCCGCTTTCAAACATTTCATTATTGAAGCCAATGGAACGCCAGCCCACCAGCCCGGGGCCGGGCGGCTCTGGGATCGGCTGCGGCGCGGGCTCCGGCGCCTGCTGTGCGCAACCCGCCAATCCCAATACAAGCACTGCTGCCGCAAACCACCGCCCCATGGAACGCCCCCTTATCCCATATTCACCATAATGGTCTTCTTATGGGTGAAATGTTCCAGCATGGCTTCCAAGGACGCTTCCTTGCCAAGGCCGGATTGCTTCACGCCACCATAGGAAAGATTGGCCTGCACCACCAGATTCTGGTTTATCTGCACCAGGCCCGCTTCCAGCCGATGCGCCAGATCAAGCCCGACCTTCAGATTATTCGTCCAAAGGCTGGCGGCCAGGCCGTAATCGGAATCATTCGCCTCGGCCAAAACCGCTTCCGGGTCGTCAAAGGGCTGGATCACCGTCACGGGGCCAAAGATTTCTTCCTGCACCAGCCGGCTTTCGCGCGTCAGGCCCGTGAAGATCACCGGCTGCAGGAACAGGCCCTTCTTCAGCGCAGGGTCTTCCGGCATGCGGCTGCAGACATGCGCCGTGGCGCCAGCGGTCGCTGTGCCCTCAGCAATAAAACCCTTCACCTTGTCAAATTGGCCCTGGCTGATGATGGTGCCGATATCGGTCTTTTCATCCAGGGGATCGCCCATCACCATGCCATTCACCGCATCCTTCATAGCGGTGACGAAGCGATCAAAAATCGGGCGTTCGACATAAATG
Organism: Roseomonas sp.; assembly: GCA_044356095.1. GTDB lineage: Bacteria > Pseudomonadota > Alphaproteobacteria > Acetobacterales > Acetobacteraceae > Neoroseomonas. Next base: position 5,082 of record JBIKWX010000084.1, on the reverse strand, counting down.
CGCGATGCCGCGGTGCAGCTTTGCCCCTGGCGCGTAAAGCGCATGGATGTGAGCGCGCCCGAGACCGTCTTATCAAAATCACAATCGGCAAAGACGATCATTGGGCTTTTGCCGCCCAATTCCAGCGTAACGGGGATCAGCTTCTCGGCCGCCGCGCGATAAACGATCTTGCCGGTTTCAACCGACCCGGTGAAGGTCACTTTCTTCACCAGCGGATGCGCCACCAGCGGCGCGCCGCATTCCGGGCCAAAGCCGCTCACCATATTGAAGACACCTGGCGGCAGCACGCGGTTCATGATTTCGCAAATGCGCAGCACCGCAAGCGGCGCTTCTTCTGCGCTTTTCACCACCACGGCATTGCCCGCCACCAGCGCCGGCGCGACCTTCAGCGCCATCAGCAGCATCGGCACATTCCAGGGAATGATGGCACCCACAACGCCAAGCGGCTCGCGCACCGTGACGGAAAGGACATTCGGCGCGAAGGGCACGCTTTCGCCCTTCAATTCGCTGCCCAGGCCACCAAAGAATTCGAAAACATCAGCAACAACATTGGCTTCCACACGGCTTTCCGTGCGGAGCGCCTTGCCGGTTTCAAGCGCAATCAGCCGGCCCAATTCATCCACATGTTCCTTCAGCAGGGCAGCGCATTGATGCACCAGCGCGCCGCGCTTGCGGGCCGGCAGCTTGGCCCATTCCTTCTGCGCCTTGGCGGCATTGGTCACCGCGGCATCCACATCTGCCGCATCGCCTTCCGCCGCGCGCGCCACTTCAATGCCCGTGGCCGGGTTCACCACGGCAAAGGTTTTGCCGCTGCGCGCCGGGACATAGGCGCCACCGATGAAATGCAGGCCGGACAGCGCCTTGGCCAGCGCGAAGGGGTCTGCCGAAGGGGCAGCCGGGGTGGGGTGCGGGCGATCCAGCATGGGGGGTGTCCTTTCTCAATTCGGCCAAGCCATAGCGCCTGGGCGCCGCTTAGGGAACGGGGTCTTGGCGCCCCGGGCGGACCGGTGTAGCCACCCGCGCGAAACCCCTGCAACCGGAATCTCACACCATGGCCGCCATTGCCGATATCATCGCCCGCGAAGTGCTCGATTCACGCGGCAACCCAACCGTGGAGGCCGAGGTGGTGCTGGACACCGGCGCCCGCGGCCATGCCATTGTGCCATCCGGCGCTTCCACCGGCGCGCATGAGGCAGTGGAACTCCGCGATGGCGACAAGGCCCGCTATGGCGGCAAGGGCGTGCTGAAGGCGGTGGCGAGTGTCGAGGGCGAGATTTTTGATGCCATTTCGGGTCTCGATCCGCTTGATCAGATCAAGATAGATGAGACGATGATCGAATTGGACGGCACGCCGAACAAGGCGCGGCTTGGGGCCAATGCGATGCTCGCGGTCTCGCTGGCGGTGGCCAAGGCGGCGGCGGCGGATTTGAATATTCCGCTCTATCGCCATGTTGGCGGCGTTTTCGCGCGCACCCTGCCGGTGCCCATGATGAATATCGTCAATGGCGGCAAGCATGCCGATAACCCGATTGATATTCAGGAATTCATGATCATGCCGGTCGCTGCCGGCACGATTGCCGATGCGGTGCGCATTGGATCCGAAGTATTCATGGCGCTGAAGAAGGCGCTGCATGATGCCGGGCATTCCACCAATGTGGGTGATGAGGGCGGCTTCGCCCCCAATCTGAAGAGCGCGGATGAGGCTTTGGCCTTCATCACCAAGGCCTGCGAAGCGGCCGGCCATCGCCCTGGTGAGGATGTGGTCTTCGCCCTTGATTGCGCCGCGACCGAGTTTTTCCATGACGGCGTCTATGCCCTGGAAGGGGAAGGCAAGAAGCTCGACCCCGCCGGCATGGTGGAATACCTCGCCGCGCTCACGGCGAAATGGCCGATTGTCTCAATTGAAGATGGCTGTTCGGAAGATGATTGGGCGGGCTGGAAGCTGCTGACGGACAGGATCGGCGCCAAGGTGCAGTTAGTGGGTGATGATCTTTTCGTGACCAACCCGGAACGCCTGCGCCAGGGGATCGAGAAAGCCACCGCCAATGCCATTCTGGTGAAGGTGAACCAGATCGGCACGCTCACTGAAACGCTGGAAGCGGTTGAGATGGCCCATCGCGCCGGCTACCGCGCCGTGATGAGCCACCGTTCCGGTGAAAGCGAGGATGCCACCATCGCTGATCTGGCCGTTGCCACCAATTGCGGGCAGATCAAGACCGGGTCGCTGTCACGGTCTGACAGGCTCGCGAAATACAATCAGCTGATCCGTATTGAACAGGGGCTTGGCCCGGCGGCGCGTTATGCCGGGCGGGGCGTGCTGAAGCGTTAATCGCTCCGGCGGCCTGCCAGATAGGCCGCGACATGGCGATGATAATGCCCAAGCTGGCGCTGCTTGCCTTGGGTGGAACGCGCTGCCCAACGGTTCATCGCCCGCCAGCGCCATACAATGCGCGCGACTTCCGACGTGGCAGCGCCAAAGCTGCCAGGATCGTCGCGCAGCAGCGCCAAGGCTTCCGCGTAATCGGCATCAAAGCTATTGGCGCGCGTGTCGGTCAGCTGGCCTTCGCGAAGCTGGTAGCGATAGGCAAGCGCCGCCGAAACCGGCGCCCGCCCCCCAGCCCCGGCCAGGCCCTGCAAATCCGCCCAGACATCGTCAATAAGTCGGAAGGGGCGAAAGGGCTCGGCGGTTGCTCGCGGGCGCACCACATGGAGTGAGGCGAAAGCCTCTCGCCATTCAGGCCAGCCGAGGCTGGCCGTGCCCGGGGGCGGCACGCGGCGGAGCGCCGCGCCATCCGGGGTACGGATGATGCTGGGGATCACGGCGGCGCCATGCGCACGCGCCAAGGCGAGGGTTGCAGCCAGGCCATCGGCTGCCCCCTCATAGCCATCATCCGCATCCAGCATGGTGATGAACTCGCCCTTGGCCAAAGCCAGCGCACGGTTGCGCGCGGCTGGCGCACCGGACGCAATCAGCCCGATCGACGCAAAAACCAGCCTGGGATCGGCGGGCAGGCATGCGCGGTAATCCGTGCCGTCATCGGAGGCGATAATCACCTCAACCGCCGCCCCCTCAGCACGCGCAAGGACCGAGGCGACGGCAGCGCCAATTTCCGCGCGCAGCTGATGTGCGGCCATCAGGATGCTGATTTCGGGCGCGGGGTGCATGCAGGTTCCGGCTTGGGGTTGGGATGCTTTTCGTGGCGTTAATCTGGCGGCGCCGGGATGATGAATGTCAAGAAAAGCCGATTTTCGCGCGATTTCGTGGGGCTTTGCCATTTCTCTCTGGACAAGCGCCCCAAGAATGGATTCTTTAGAGATCACTTCAAGTCATGGGGTTATCGCGCTTATGGCGCTGCTTTCCATCTTCAAGCGCATCCTGAAAGGGGTGTTCGTGCCGGCCGTGTTCCTCGCGGTGTCGGGCTATTTCGCCTGGCATGCGGTGCATGGCGAACGCGGGCTGATGGCGCGCGACAAGCGCCAGGGTGATATCGTGGCGGCGCGGGCGGCGCTGCAACAGGCCGAGGCCGAGCGGGATGCGATGGAACGCCGCGTGACCGGCTTGCGCGGTGATCGGCTGGACCGGGATCAGCTTGAAGAACGCGCCCGGTCGCTACTGAATATGGTCGGGCGGGATGAGGTGATTGTCCCCTATGGGCCGGAGCGCCGGCTTTATTGACCAGCGGGCGCTGCGCCTGGCTTTTGCTGATTTTTCAAGCCTTAGGGAACCCGGCTTATGGCGCGGGGGAGGCAGCATGCGCGCATCCTACATGGCGAAACAAACACTTAACTGAATTGTGGTTAATTGCATTATTGCATTGCAAAAACACGGTTTTTTAGTCTTTCATGGCTTGAAATTCGCAATTGCCGGGCGCTAATGGTGCCAGGAAGCTAAGCGCAGGAGGAATTCCCATGCCCCAGGCCACAGAAGCCGCCACCAAGCGGCGCGGCAAAGCCAAAGCGCCGTCCCTGTCGCGCGACGAAATGCTGCGCGCCTATCGCGACATGCTGCTGATCCGCCGTTTTGAGGAAAAGGCCGGCCAGCTTTACGGCATGGGGCTGATTGGCGGTTTCTGCCATCTTTACATCGGTCAGGAAGCGGTCGTGGTTGGCATGCAAATGTGCCTGAAGGCAGGGGATCAGGTTATCACCTCCTACCGCGACCACGGGCATATGCTGGCAACCGGCATGGAAGCCCGCGGCGTGATGGCGGAACTCACCGGGCGCATTGGCGGCTATTCCAAGGGCAAGGGTGGGTCCATGCATATGTTCAGCCGGGAGAAGGGCTTCTATGGCGGGCATGGGATTGTCGGCGCGCAGGTCTCGCTCGGCAATGGTCTCGCCTTCGCGAATTGGTATCGGCAGGATGGGCGGGTCGCGGTGACCTATTTCGGCGAAGGCGCATCCAACCAGGGCCAGGTGTTTGAAAGCCTGAACCTGGCGGCTCTGTTCAAGCTACCCTGCATTTTCATCATCGAAAACAACAAATACGGTATGGGCACGAGTGTGGAGCGTGCCTCTGCCTCGCGCGATTTGTCGCAGAATGGCGCGGCCTGGGGCATTCCGGGTGAGCAGGTGAATGGCATGGATGTGGCTTCCGTGCGCGAAGCGGGCGAACGCGCGGTGGCGCATTGCCGCGCCGGCAAGGGGCCGTACCTGCTGGAGATGAAAACCTATCGCTATCGCGGCCATTCCATGTCCGACCCCGCGAAGTATCGCACCCGCGAAGAAGTGCAGAAAATGCGCGAAACATCGGATTGTATCGAGACCGCGCGCAAGGCGCTGCTGGATGATTTCGGCGTCACCGAAGCCGATCTGAAGGTGATTGATGATGAGGTGAAGGCGATTGTCCAGGACAGCGCCGATTTCGCGCAGGAAAGCCCGGAACCGCCGGAATCCGAATTGATGACCGATATTCTGGTGGAGGCTAACTGAGATGGGTGCCGTAATCCTGATGCCCGCGCTTTCCCCCACCATGACGGAAGGCAAGTTGGCCCGCTGGCTGAAGAAAGCCGGCGACAAGGTGAAATCCGGTGACGTGATTGCCGAGATTGAAACCGACAAGGCAACCATGGAAGTGGAAGC
>JBIKWX010000314.1:0-3725 GCA_044356095.1 Roseomonas sp. | reverse complement strand
CGGCATGCCCCAGACCACAGAACTTGCTTCATCCTGCGCGAAAACCGCGCCACCCTTGGCGACCAGGCTGCGGCAGCCTTCCAGCCCATCCTGCCCCATGCCGGTCAGGATCACTGCCAATACGCGCCCGGAACAAATGCGCGATGCGGATTGCACCATGGGGTCCACCGCAGGCCGACAGTAATTCACCGGCGGCCCGGTATCCAGCCGCGCAACAAGCGTATCGCCAGGACCGGAATCAACGGTCAGATGATGATCACCCGGCGCCAGGTAAATGCGCCCGGGCTGCATCACTTCGCCATTCTTCGCCTCGGCACAGGGCATGACGCCAAGCTTGTCCAAATGATCGGCCAGCATGGTGGTGAAGCCGGCTGGCATATGCTGCACAATCGCAACGGGGATCGGCAGCGGGCGCAGATGCTTGAAGAAATTCGCCAAGGCTTGCGGCCCGCCCGTGGAACTGCCGACCGCAAGCAGCCGCGGCGGCAGCATGGGCTTGCCGATGGGGCGCGAAATTGGTCGCGCGATTACTGGCGCGGGCGGCGGAGGGCGCAGGCGCTTCTCAGGCGTGCGGCGCATGCGCGCCCAACCCTGCACCTTGGCGATCAATTCATCGCGAAAGACAGGACTGGCAGCGCCACCCAGCGACCCTTGCGGCTTTGGCACATAATCCACCGCCCCCGCACGCAAGGCCGCCATGGCCGCTGCCGCGCCGCGCTGAGTCAATGCACTGGCCACAATAATCGCAGTGCCTGGTGCCTGCTTCAGGATCAGCGGAATCGCTGTCATGCCATCCATGACCGGCATTTCGAGATCGAGCAGCACGACTTGCGGCCTGGTCACGGCGAGCGCTGAAAGCGCGGCCTGGCCATCACCAGCGCGATGCACAATCCTGATGCCGGGATCGGACTCCAGAATGCGCGCCATGATGCCGCGCTGCACGGCGCTGTCGTCGCACAGCATCACGCGCACTGGTTCCGTCGTGGTGGCAGGTGCCGGAAAACTCACGCCGCATCCGAAAGCAGGCCGGCCTGGACGAATTTATCGTGCAGGATGCCGGCATCAAAAGGCTTCATGATGTATTCCTGCGCGCCGGCCGCCAGCGCTTCCACAATGCGGTCAATGCCCGCTTCCGTGGTGCAGAGCACAACAATCGGCTGCGAAGGCCCGTGTTCCGCGCGACAATGCTTGAGGAATTCCAGCCCATCCATGACTGGCATATTCCAATCCAGAAGCACGGCTTCCGGCATGTCACTGCGGCAGGAGGCCAGCGCCTCGGCGCCGTCCTTGGCTTCACGCACGGTGAAGCCAAAGCCTTCCACAATGCGCCGCGCGGCGCGCCTTACCACCGGGCTATCATCAACGATAAGGCAGGAGCGATTTTGCATGATTTCAATCATCCGATATTGAGAAGACGTTCGACATCCAGCATGACAATCAACCGGTCTTCTTCGCGATAGACACTGAGCGAAACGTCACGCCACAACGTATCGAGCGTTGGTGGATTGGGGCAGACGCCAGCGGATGGCAGAGGAATAACCTCACCCACCTGATCAACAATCAGGCTGTATAATTCGCCCCCCTGTTCGACCACCACACTCATGGCCTTGTCGGCATTGTCGGATTGCGGCAGGCCAAGGCGCTTGCGCAAATCAATCGCGGTCACAATGCGCCCGCGCAGATTGAGCCCACCAGCCACTTCCGCTGGCGCCAGCGGAATGGGCGTGATGGCCTGCGGCCCCAGCACATCGCGTACCAGCAGCACGGGAATGCTGCAGGTCTGCCCGGCAACGGTCAGGGTCAAGAATACCTCATCTTCCCGCTCCGCCAGGGCAAGCGCGGCGATGGCAGGGCCGGAACGCTGGGTTTCGCTGATGCTTTGCATTATCCCCTCCTCAGGCGGCAATCGGTGAGCTCAGGCATTCGCGCAGCGAAGACAGCAGCGCATCCCGGTCATATTTCGCGACGTAATCGGTAAAGCCGGCTTCCCGCCCGCGGGCGACATCGTCAGGCTCCGCACGGGATGAAAGGGCCACCATCGGCAAGCGCATCCAGGCGCCAGATGCACGCACATTGCGTGCGAAGCTCAGCCCATCCATTTCCGGCATTTCGATATCGGAAATCAGCGCTTCGAATTCCACGCCCGCATCACGCAGGCGCAGCGCTTCGGCGGGGCTTTCCACCGCGGTCACATCAAAGCCGGCGGCAGAAAGTGCTGGCACCACCAGATGGCGGAAGAAGGGGCTGTCATCAATCAGCAGCAGCCGCGGCTTTTGTTCCGATGAAGACGCCCTCCGATCGCCACGGAACCAATCGCCGCCCGCATGGGAAAGCCAATAGACCGTGTCAATCACATCCGTGACGCGTTCGGAAATGACCGCGCTGCCAAGATAGCCAAGCCGATCCGACCCAGGCTGAATGACCAAGGGTTCTTCGACCACATCAAGGATTTCATCCACCATCAGCCCCATGCTGCGCTGGCCTTCGGTGAAGACCAGCACGGCCTGACGGCCCGATTCGGGCGCTTCCCAATGTCCGGCAATTGGCACCATCGGCATCAATTGACCGCGATACTGCACCACCGGCGTACCGCCTGACATTTCAATACGCTCAACCGGAATATCCTCAAGCCGCGCGACCAGGCCAAGCGGCACGGCCTTCGGCGTCTGATCCCCGGCGCGGAACAACAGCAGGGAAGTGCTGGAATCCGAACGGATGCCGCCGGTTGCAGTCACGGTCTGCTGATCCTCCGCACGGCCTTCGGCGGTAATGCCCGCGCCGCGCGCCACACCATTCGGATCCAGGATCATGATGACGCTGCCATCGCCCAGAATGGTATTGCCGCTGAACATGGTGATGTGGCGCAGGATCGGCGCTACCGGCTTCACCACGATTTCTTCCGTGTCAAACACGCGGTCCACCACAATGCCGAAGACATTGGCGCCCACCTGCATCACGACAACATAACCCTTGAGGCCACCCACCGGCGCCTCACGCAGCCGCAATAGCGAAGAAAGCGACACAAGCGGCAGCAGGCGATCGCGCAGGCGCAGCACCGGCGCATCCTTGATCATTTCAATGCGCGTATTGCCTTCATGTTCATCACCAACCCGCACCAGCTCCACCACGCCAATCTGCGGAATGGCGAAGCGTTCACCGCCTGCCTGCACGATAAGCGCGGAGACAATGGCGAGTGTCAGCGGGATCTTAATGGTAAAGGTCGTGCCGCGCCCTTCCTTGGAGCGCAATTCGATGGTGCCGCCGATTCGTTCGATATTCGTCTTGACAACATCCATCCCGACCCCGCGGCCGGAGACAGAGGTGATTTGCTGCGCCGTCGAAAAACCAGGGCGGAAGATGAAGCGCAGCACATCATGTTCATTCATCTGCGCCAATTCGGCCTCGGTCGCGAGGCCCTGGGCCAGCACCTTGGCGCGAATCTTGTCCACCGGCAGGCCGCGGCCATCATCACCGATTTCAATGATGATATGCCCGCCCTGGTGATAGGCGTTCAGCAGGATGCGCCCGGTTTCAGGCTTGCCGGCAGCGCGACGATCCGCGGGCTTTTCCAAGCCATGATCCCCGCTATTGCGCACCATATGCGTTAGCGGATCCTTGATCAGTTCCAGTACCTGGCGGTCCAATTCGGTATCCGCGCCGCGCATTTCCAGATCAATCTTCTTGCCCAATTCATTGGCCAGATCACGCACCAGGCGCGGCAGCTT
>JBIKWX010000313.1:0-3726 GCA_044356095.1 Roseomonas sp. | reverse complement strand
CTCAAAGGCGCGCTTCAAATCGGCAACGCCGGAAAACACCGCGGAAAGGGCAGTGAAGCGCAGCCCCGCCGCTTCGGCCAGCAGCCGCGCGATGGTGGTTTTGCCAACGCCCGGAGGCCCCCACAGGATCAAGGAAGCGAGCGACCCGCGCGCCAACATGCGCGAAAGGCTGCCTTCTTCGCCCAGCAAATGATCCTGCCCGACCACTTCGGCCAATATCGCCGGCCGCAGCCTATCCGCCAGCGGGCGCACGCCTTCCGCCGGCGCTGTGGTGGCTTCCGGCGCGCCGAACAGGTCAGGGGTGGCGGGGGGGCGAGCCATGGCGTGCTTCAGCGGATCGCCAGCGCATTGCCGGGGCTGCCAATGCCGCCGCGATGGTTGAGCGGTGCCGCTGTGAAGAAGGCCGTGTAGCGGCCGGTGGCGGCGCTATCGGCGGCTAATTCCTCGAAATCGAAGAACTCGCCAAGGCAAAGGCCAAGCCGGGCGATGGCCAGATGCAAGGCGGGCTTCCAGGGGAAGATCGGCCAGGCCTCGACCGTTGGGTTATCGGCGGCGACAGCGGCAATGCCCTGGTCCCAAAGAAAGCGCCACATGCCTTCCCCGCCATCAAGGCCGGAATAATCCCGCGCGCCAGCTTCACCCTGGATCAGCAAATGCCGCGCATCGGTATCGGGCGCGGCACGGAAGGCTTCCAGCCAGCCGGTCCGCACCAGCAGGATATCGCCGGGGCGGAGAGCAACGCCCTGCGCGGCAAGGCAAGCCGCAACGTCTTCAGCGCTCGCACGCCGCCCGCCCATCGCACCCCAATCGCGCCCGATGCGTGCGAAATGCCGCGCCAAATCCACCAGCACCGCGCGCCCGGCAATGCCATGCGCGAGCGCCTTATCTATGCCGTTGCGGCTCTGCGGGCCGTGCACAATGGAAGAAAGCGGCGCGTGATTGTAAAAACCATGCGTGGCATCAGCGAAATGCGAAAGCCCATCCCATTGCGTGCTGCCTTGCAGCCAGAAGCCATCCAGCTTGTCGTCGCGCGTGATGCGGCCGGGGTGGTCTTCACGCACCATTACCGGGGTGGGGGCGGCGCGGCGGCGATGCGCCCCTTCATGCGCGGCGCCGAAGGGCTCATCCAGCGGCAGGTTCACATTGAAGCGGCGGCCTTGGCGGATTTCATCGCGTGCGGCGGCGACGGTGGCGTCCGTAATGCGGTTCAGCGTGCCGATCTGATCATCCGGGCCCCAAACGCCCCAGGAAAGCGGCAGGCCGGTGGGGTCGCCCTCGGGGCGCTGGAGGTCGTCATAGCGTGGTGGAGTCTTCATGGTGCCAGTCTAGCGCCAAGCGGCGCCGCGCATCACCCCTTTTGCCTTGACGTGCCCTGCCCGCGCCCGCACATGCGGCGCGAAGATAAGGAATGCTGCCCATGAAAGTGACTCGCCGAGCGGTGCTGGCCGCCGCTGCCCTGCCCCTGCCTGCCTTGGCGCAGGCGCGCAGCATCCGGCTTGTGGTGCCCTTTGCCGCCGGGGGGGCTGCGGATTCGGCGGCGCGCACCCTGGCGCCGCGTATGGCGGAACGGCTGGGGGCCACGATTGTGGTGGAAAACCGCACCGGTGCGGGGGGTTCCATTGGTGGCGCGGAAGTGGCGCGGGCGGCGCCGGATGGCGCGACGCTGCTCTGGGATGCGTCGTCGCATATCGTGAACCATGCGCTGTTGCGCGGGCTGACATTTGATTACGCCACGGCCTTCACGCCGATCAGCATGGCGACCAGCTTCCCGCAGGTGGTTGCGGTGAAGGCGGATTTCCCGGCGCGCGATCTGGCGGGCTTTATCGCGGCGGCCAAGGCGCGGCCGGGTGCCATCAGCATGGGCACGCAGGGCAATGCCACGGCGGGGCATCTTGGTCTGGTGCAATTCACCCGCGCTGCGGGGATTGAGGTGATTCACGCCCCCTATCGCGGTGGCGCGGATGCGGCGCGCGATCTGGCGGGCGGCAATCTGGATGGCGTTTTCATCACGGCGCTTTCCGCCGGCCCGGTGGTGGATAGCGGGCGGGCGCGCTTCCTGGCCGTTGCCAGCGCCGCAAGGCTGGCCGCGCGGCCCGAGGTACCAACCATCGCCGAAAGCGGCTTCCCTGGCTTCGATATCAGCGAATGGGTCGGGCTTTTCGCCCCCGCCGGCACCCCGGCGCCGGTGCTGGGGCGGCTGCATGAAGCCCTCGCCGCCAGCCTGGCCGAGCCTGAGGTGCGCGCGCGCTTGGCCCAGCTTGGCGCCGTGCCGGTTGGCAGCACGCCTGAGGCCTTCACGCGCTTCGTCACCGAAGGCCGCGCCGCCATGACCGTGCTGGTCCGCGAAGCCAATATCCGTGTGGAATAGAACAGCGCTTCTGGCGCTGCTGGCGCTATGCAGCGCCGCCCCGGCGCGTGCCATGGACCCCGATATCATGAGCGTGATCGGCCAGCCCGTGCTGTCTCTCGCGCAGCGCCCGGAAGTGGGCGCGGTGTTGCGCCCCGCGAGTGGCGGGCATCGCAACGTGATTGCCGAGGCGCTGCGCGAACCCGGCCCCGGCGTTGCGCTGCTGGATGGTCAATATCTGCACGGCCATGGCTGCAACCGGGAGGGCTGCCGGGTGCGAGGGATTTTCCTCGCTTGGGATTTGAAGGGCGATAGGATGTTCATGCTGGTGACGGAAGAAGGCCGCGTACGCGCCTCCATCCCGCCGGACCCGCGCGCCTGGCCGCGGGAGTTGGCCAGCCCCTTGGCGAGCGTTTCGCCGGCGCTTGCGGAAGCGATCGGCAGCAGATGAAACAAAAAAGGGCGGCCCCTGATCAGGACCGCCCTTTTTTGTGTGAGAGGGGGGAACCCTCAGCTTTCCGCGGCTTCTTCCGCCACTTCCGGCTTCGGCCCGCTATCCAGGCCCTTGGCGCCCGGATTGCGATCCACCAATTCAATCACCGCCATATCGGCCGCATCACCATAGCGCATGCCGGCCTTCAGCACGCGGCAATAGCCGCCGGGCCGCGCCTTGTAACGCTCGGCAATTTCGCCAAACAGCTTCGCCACCACCGCTTCATCGCGGATCTGCGACAGCGCCTGACGGCGCGCATGCAGGCCACCGCGCTTGCCGAGCGTGATCATCCGCTCAACATAGGGGCGCAATTCCTTGGCCTTGGGCAGCGTGGTCGTGATCTGCTCATGCTTGAGCAGAGAGGTCGCCATATTGCGGAACATCGCCGCACGATGGCTTGACGTGATATTGAGCTTCCGCCCAGACAATCCGTGACGCATCTTTCTTACCCTTCAGAACGAGCCGATCAGAACGGCTCATCTGCCCTTTTCGCCAAATCCTCGATGTTTTCAGGCGGCCATTCCGGCACGGTCATGCCAAGGCCAAGACCCATATTCGTGAGGACTTCCTTGATTTCGTTCAACGACTTGCGGCCAAAATTCGGCGTGCGCAGCATTTCCTGTTCGGTCTTCTGCACCAGATCGCCGATATAGACGATGTTGTCGTTCTTCAGGCAATTCGCACTGCGGACGGAAAGCTCAAGCTCATCCACCTTGCGCAGCAGATTGCGATTGAACGGCAGATCATCCTGCATTTCCGCACCGAGTTCAGGGCGCGGTTCGTCGAAGTTGATCAGGATTTGCACCTGTTCCTGAATGATGCGCGCGGCAACGCCCACGGCATCTTCCGGCGCCAGCGTGCCATCGGTTTCCACCGACAGGATCAG
>JBIKWX010000312.1:0-3731 GCA_044356095.1 Roseomonas sp. | reverse complement strand
CGCATTGTGCCGATTGGCGTTGGTGCGACTCGGGATTTCATGGCAGAAGTCGCAGCGCTTGCGGGCCTGTCAGCGCCTGATACCGATGGTGGCGATGCGCTGCGCCTGCCTTGGTATGCGCGGTCTGTCGATTCGAATTACCTGACCGGCAAGCGAGTCTTTATTTTTGGCGACGCGACCCATGCCATTGCAGCGGCGCGCATCGCGCAGGAAGAACTGGGCTTTGCCGTTGTCGGCCTTGGCACGTATAGCCGCGAATTTGGTCGCGAAATTCGTGCTGCCGCCGAGAAATATGGCTGCGAGGCGCTGATTTCCGATGATTATCTGGAAGTCGAAGAACGCATCGCCGCCCTGCAACCCGAATTGGTGCTGGGTACGCAGATGGAACGCCATATCGCGAAAAAGCTTGGCGTTCCCTGCGCGGTAATCTCCGCGCCTGTGCATGTGCAGGATTTCCCCGCGCGCTATGCGCCGCAAATGGGTTTCGAAGGCGCCAATGTGATCTTCGATACCTGGGTGCATCCGCTGATGATGGGGCTTGAGGAGCATCTGCTCGGTATGTTCCGCGAAGACTTCGAATTCCGTGATGGCGTGGCGCCTTCTCATCTGGGTCATGGACCGCAAGCGGAGCCGCCTGCCGCGCCGATCGCCGTTGGTCCTGCAAGCTGGGCGCATGAGGCTGAGGCCGAATTGCGCAAGATCCCCTTCTTCGTGCGCGGCAAGGCACGCCGGAACACTGAGAGATTCGCCGAAGAACGCGGCATCGCCCTGATCACTCTTGAAACGCTTTACGATGCCAAAGCCCATTTCTCCCGCTGAGGCATCCGCCCCCCGCATCGTCATTGTGACGATGGATAGCCATTTCGGTGGTGCAGTGGATAAGGCGCGCGCCATGCTGCGCCAGCAAATTCCAGGGCTGGAATTGGACCTGCATGCCGCGGATGAATTCGCCGGCGACGAAGCGGCGCTGGCGGCGTGTCACGCGGATATCGCGCGCGCCGATATCATCATCGCCGGCATGCTGTTCATGGAAGATCACTTCCGCCTGGTGCAGGATGCCATAGCCGCGCGCCGAGCGGATTGTGACGCGCTGGTGTGCTGCCTCTCGGCGCCTGAGATCACGCGCCTGACGCGCATGGGCCGGCTGGATATGTCAGCCGAAGCCAAAGGTCTGATGGGCCTTTTGAAGCGGTTGCGCGGCAAGAAGGATGGTAATGGCGCGAGCGGCAAGGGCCAAATGCGCATGCTGCGCGAATTGCCAAAGCTGCTGCGTTTTATTCCCGGCACCGCACAGGATTTGCGCGCCTATTTCCTGACGCTGCAATATTGGCTGGCGGGATCCGCGGATAACCTTGCGAATATGGTGGCGTTGCTGGTGCAGCGTTATGCCAAGGGCAAGCAGAAGCTTTCGGTTGCTGCGCCTGTCGAATATCCGGAAACGGGTCTTTATCACCCACGCTTGAAGGGTCGCATTGGTGAAAACCTCGCTGCCCTGCCGCGGGCTGGCACGCGCGGTACGGTTGGGCTTTTGCTGTTGCGTTCCTATGTATTGGCAGGCAATGCCAAGCATTATGATGGCATGATCGAAGCGCTGGAAGCGCGCGGGCTTAATGTCATTCCTGCCTTCGCTGCGGGGCTTGATGGTCGCCCCGCCATGGATGCCTTTTTCACCAAGGATGGTGCACCGGCAATTGATGCGCTGGTGTCCTTGACTGGTTTTTCGCTGGTCGGCGGCCCTGCGTATAATGATGCCCGCGCAGCGGAAGCAGCGCTCGCAAAACTTGATGTGCCCTATATCGCCGCGCATCCGCTTGAATTCCAAACCATGAAGCAATGGGCCGGCAATGCGCGCGGTCTCTTGCCCGTGGAAGCCACCATGATGGTCGCCATTCCCGAATTGGATGGTGGCATTTGGCCGATGACTTTTGGTGGTCGTTGCGGCGCAGGCGGCGATGCCACTGAACGCTGCGCGGGATGTGATGGTGTTTCCTGCGCCCGCGATATGGTGCCCCATCCGGAACGCGCCGGCACGCTCGCGGACCGTGTCGCACGCCTGGTGGCGTTGCGTCGCACGGAACGCGCCGAACGCAAAATCGCCACCGTGCTGTTCAATTTCCCGCCCAATGCCGGCACCACGGGCACCGCAGCGTATCTTGGCGTCTTCCCATCTCTGTTCAATACGCTGAAAGCGATGAAGGCAGCGGGCTATCACGTTGAACTGCCGGAAAGTGCTGATGTTTTGCGGGAGATGGTGATCAACGGCAATCGCGACCGTTACGGCACCACTGCCAATCTTGCCGCGCGCGTATCCGCTGATCAGCATTTGCGTCGCACACCTTGGCTAGCCGAGATTGAAAAAAGCTGGGGCCCTGCGCCTGGGCGAATACAAACTGATGGGCGCGATATCTTCATTCTGGGCGTGAAGCTCGGTAATGTGTTCGTTGGCGTGCAGCCAGGCTTTGGCTATGAAGGCGACCCGATGCGGTTGCTGTTTGAGCGCGATTTCGCGCCAACCCATGCCTTCAGTGCTTTCTATCAATGGCTGCGGCAGGATTTTGGTGCGGATGCTGTGCTGCATTTCGGCACGCATGGCGCCCTGGAATTCATGCCGGGTAAGCAGGCCGGCATGTCTGGGCAATGCTGGCCCGATCGGTTGATTGGCGATTTGCCGAATTACTACCTCTACGCGTCGAACAACCCGTCTGAGGGCATGTTGGCCAAGCGCCGCGCCGGCGCCACGCTGATCAGCTATCTGACGCCACCGATTGCGTCAGCCGGGCTGTATCGTGGTTTGCTTGACCTGAAGGCTTCGATTGATCGCTGGCGCGCACTCGATCCTGAGGCTGATCCGAATCAGCGCGCTGCCTTGGCTGGTTTGATCCAGGCGCAGGCAAGCGCGGTGGATTTGGCCACCGAAGAACCCGTCTGGTCCGATCCCGCGCCGGAGATTGTGAAGCTCAGCGCCAACCTGCTGGAATTGGAATACACGCTGATCCCGCATGGCATGCATGTGGTGGGTGAGCCGCCGAATGCCGAACAGCGCGCGGAAATGCTGAATGCAGCCGGTGTTGCGGAAGGCAGCGCAAAGGCGCGTTATGATGCGCTTCTGGCCGAGGACCACGAAATTCCCTCCATTCTTCGGGCCTTGGAAGGGCGCTACATCATGCCCGCGCCTGGTGGCGATTTGTTGCGCAGCATGGATGTATTGCCCACGGGTCGGAACTTGCATGGCTTTGATCCCTTCAAGCTGCCGAGTGCCTTTGCCGTACAGGATGGTATGCGCCAGGCAAGCCGTTTGTTGGAACGCCATTTGGCCGAGGGTAATCAGGTGCCCGAGACCGTCGCGATGGTATTGTGGGGCACAGATAATCTGAAAACCGAGGGCGGCCCGATTGCCCAGGCGCTCGCGCTGATGGGCGCCAGACCGCGTTATGACAGCTATGGACGTTTGGCTGGTGCGTCTTTGGTGCCACTGGCGGAATTGGGGCGCCCACGCATTGATGTTGTGATGACGCTATCTGGAATTTTCCGCGATCTTTTGCCGTTGCAAATGAAACTGCTAGCTGAGGCTGCGCTGTTGGCCGCAAAGGCCGAGGAGCCGGCGGAGCAAAACTTCATCCGCAAACACGCCTTGCAGCATATCGCCCAACATGGCGGCAGCATGGAACAGGCGGCGCTCCGCGTCTTTGGCAATACTGATGGCACTTATGGCGCGCATGTGAATTCCATGA
>JBIKWX010000311.1:0-3757 GCA_044356095.1 Roseomonas sp. | reverse complement strand
CTTCATCGCATCGCCCCCCAATTCCAGCGCAAAGCCCGGCACGCCATCCGGCGCGTTGAAATCCCAGGCGTAATCCGCCGGGCCGATGAAATCCCGAATGGCGGGGTCAAGGCTCCAGGCGCGGCGCAAGGCAGCGCTGCGGAGTTCCAAGGGGACCTTGCGGTGCAGGAAGGCCTTGAAATCGCTCTCAATCGTCAGGCTATCAATCGGCGGCAGGCTCGCTGGGTCAAAATCATCCTCAGGCTCGGCGGGCGGCGCCTCGGGCTTCGCTTCAAGCGGCGCGGGCAGGGTTGGTTCCTCCGGCGCGCGCCCTTCCACCACGGCGCGCTTGCGGCGCGACCAGCGGGAGAGGAAGCCCTCATTCTCCTCACTCATGGGCCATCCACCCGGCCACGGCGGCCGAGCCCGTCAAGTTCTGCCTTGTCGCGCTTGCGCTTATGAAAGCCGCGGTCGCGGTGGTGTTCGGCCACAAAGGCTTCCAAAGCGGCGCGGATGCCGGGCGGCAGCGGCACGGCCTCCATCAGGTCAGACCCCGAATCGGCATAAAGATGCGCCTCTCCGGCATCCACCGTCACGCGTTGCAGGGCGAAGCCGGGCGCGGCCTCGACCGGGCGCAGCACCACCCAGATGCTGGGGTGGGAGCTTTCCAGATTGTGTTTGTAATTATCGGTATCGGTCGGGTGGAAAGCCACTTCGGCATTGCCGGCAAAGAACAGGCTGCGCCCGGCTTCTTCGCGCATCAGCGTCCAGGGCGGCAGGCTTGGCGCGTCTTCCAAAACTTCCACCGCGCGCCAGGCGTATTCGGCCCATTGGGTGACACCGGGGCAGCGTTCAACCACCACGCCGACGGGGATCGTCACCGTGCCGGGGATGATCAGGCTCATGCGCCCTTCTCCGGAGGGAGTAGCGGCAGGCCGGCCACCAGGTTTTGCGGCTTCATGCGCAGCCGATTGGCGGCATCCATGGCGAGTGCCAGATAGATCGGCTTGCCCGCCACACGCGGCAGCACGCGCGCGGGATTGGTGAATTCCAAAACGCCCAGCCAGAGGATGCGCGCAAGCCGCGCCTGCGCCACCTTCTTGCCCTGCCAAAGATCATTG
This sequence comes from Roseomonas sp., assembly GCA_044356095.1. GTDB lineage: Bacteria > Pseudomonadota > Alphaproteobacteria > Acetobacterales > Acetobacteraceae > Neoroseomonas. The sequence goes on along the minus strand of JBIKWX010000311.1, from coordinate 2,657 downwards.
GTGATGGATGTGGCTTCCGTATCCAGCCCAATATGCCAGCGCCAATCACGGTCTTCGATGGTAGGTACGGCGCGGATCGTCACTTCCTCACCGAACAAGTGCCGGATGAAGCGCGCGACGGCACGCGCCAACCCCTGCTGGCCGGGGCGGGTTTCGGCGATATCCAACGCAAAATCATGCGCATCCGAACGCCCGTGATAGAGATGGGCATTCATGTCGGACAGCACATCAATCTCGACTTCGCGCGGCGGCGCCCCGGCTTCGACCAGCAATTGGCCAAGCGCGCCAAAGCCGCCATCGCGGCCACGCATTTCCAGCACTTCCTCATCCGCCAATAAAAGCGAGCCCTGATTGATCGCAGCGCGTTGCGGGCGATAGAAAAGCTCAGCGGCACGAAGTGCGAAGGGATCGCCTTCCCCCTCCATCGCGGCGCGGGCCACCAGATGCGTCAGCATTTGCAGAAAGATGGGCGGGATGCCGCCGACATCGCCGCGATACAGCGCGAGCCAGGCTTCTTCCAGGCTGGGCGCGGCAGCCACACGATCACGAAACCCCAGAAAATGCCGCCAATTTTCCTGCGCATCGGCATCGGCAAGGGTTGCGATGCGCGCGGCATCCACTGCCTGTTCGGGTTCCGCCAAAAGCGCGGCATGCAGCGCGACTTCCGCCGCGCAGGCTTCCTCTGGCGGCACCAATTCCGGGCGGGCGAGGAAGGCGCGCCACAAATCCGCCGTCGCGCGCAGCCGGCCATGCGGCGCGGCCTCACACAGATGATGCCCGGAAGCGACCCAGAAATCACCGGGGGAGAGCATGGCACTCATGCGTCGCGCTTGCCGATTTTTGTCAGATCAGGGCGGAGGATGGGTTCGTCTTCATCCTCGCCATGGGTCTCGACGCTCGCGAAAACCGGCAGGCTTTCAAAACTGCGATGCTGTTCCGCGCGCAGATGCAGCGTGCGGAAACGCTCGCGCTGTTCGCCGCCTTCATTGCTGCGCGTCAAGGCGAGCACCGTGCCAGGCGGGTGATCACAAAGCTGTTCGGCAAAGGCCAATTCCTCCTCGGCCGCGGCGCGCGCCGCTGCCTCATCCGGCGCGCCATGGACCAGATGGATATGCGCGGCAAGCGCGGCAAGCGCGGCTGCACGCTCGGCAGCGCTGGCTTCCGCCACCTCCACCAAGGTGGCCCAGCCGAAGCTGCCAAGGCCGAGGAAGCCGCCGCGAAAGGCCTGCCGGCGCTTGCCGGACATTTGCGCGGGGTCTTCATCCCAGAAGCAAAACCCACCGGGGACGGCCCATTCGCCGGGCGCGGCGGCCTGGTCGAAAATCACGGTGTCTGAGGCATCAAGCCGGATGGTGCGGGGCAGGCGGGTCATGCCAAAGCCTCTGTCAGCGACAGCGTTTCGCGCCCTGCCCCGGCTTCCAGCACCAGATCGCCGCTGGTGGGCACTATGCCGCGCCGCGCCCCGGCGCCAAGCTTGGGATCAAGCCGCGCGAGGTAGCGTTCGGCCAGCGTCTTGACCCCGCGCGCCTGCCAATCCGCAAGCGTCGCCATGAAATGCCGCGCCCAGGCAGCGACCAGCAGCGCGGGCGTCAGATCATCATAGCCTTCGCCAAGAAGCGAAGTCCGGTCCGGGCGGTCGCCCGGTTCACCATCGGCATATTCGGCGAAGCGCAGCTCCATCCCGACCACGAGCCAGGGCGGCACAGCATCAGCAGACGCGCGCGGTGGCAGGCCAAGCCTGGTTTGCCCGACCACAGCGCCATTCAGCCGAAGCCTATTGGGCCATTCAAAAATCAGCGGAATATCGGGCGGGCCATAAGCGCCGAGTGCATCCGCCAGCGCGATACTGCCGGCATGCAAGGCAAGCCGCGCGGCGGGCAGCGCTTCTTCCGGTTCCAGCACAATCGCAGCTTCGGCCCGCGCCCAGGACCGCACCCACACCAGCGTGCCCGCGCCCTTTTCCGGGGCAAGCGCGCAGGCATGGGCCAAGGCATCGCCGCCCTCGCGCAGCGCGATGATGGGCGTGAAAACACTCGGCAATGCGGGTAAATCCTCAACCACCCCTGGCTTCATCCCTCGTCAGCATGAGTTTCGCGTCATATATGCCGCGCACGGCAGACTTCACAGCCGGGGGGTAGGGGAAACCATCATGTCAGGGGAAAAGGGGCGCATCGCCCTGGTGTGTAGCTGCGAAGATACCATGCTGCTGGATGGCAAGGCGCTCGCGCGCGGTTGCGGCGCTGGCGTTGAAATCCGTGGCGCCGAGCAGCTTTGCCTGGCGCAGCTTGACCGCTTTGAAGCAGCACTCGCCACTGGCAGGCCACTCACCATCGCCTGCACCGCCCAGGCGCCGCTTTTCACACAGGAAGCCGAGGCCGCCGGCGCCGCCACCCCGATCTTCGTCAATATCCGTGAGACCGCCGGCTGGTCGGCTGAGGGCAAACAGGCCGGGCCGAAAATGGCCGCGCTGATCGCCGCCGCCGCCGAGCCAATGCCGGAAATCCCCCTGGTCAGCCTGGAAAGCAATGGCATCGCCCTGGTGCTGGGCCGGGATGAGGTAGCCATCACCGCCGCCGCCCGCTTGCAGGAAAAGCTCGATATCCCGGTGCTGCTGACCGGCGATGTGCCGGTGGCGCCGCCGCGTCTGGCAGCGTTTC
>JBIKWX010000083.1:0-13080 GCA_044356095.1 Roseomonas sp. | reverse complement strand
CCAACCGGCGCCATTTATTCGCCCGAGCTTATTGCGCAATTTGCCAAGCTCTGCCGCGATCATGGCGGATGGCTGGTGCTGGATGAAACCTATCGCGATTTCATCCCGGAAGCCGCCGGTGCGCCGCATGGGCTGTTTCAGGATGCGGCATGGCAGGATCATGTTGTGCATCTCTATTCATTTTCCAAAGCCTATTGCGTGCCGGGGCATCGTGTGGGCGCCATTGCGGCGGGGCCAGGGTTCCAGCGCGAATTGGCGAAGGCGATTGATACGGTGCAAATCTGCCCGCCGCGCGCACCGCAAATTGCACTCGCTTGGGGGGTGGAAGCCTTGAGGGATTGGCGCGCCGGCAATCGCGCCATCATGGCCGGGCGGGCCGCGGCTTTTCGTGCTGCCATGGCGCCGGTCAATGCCTGGCGCATTGATGCGCTTGGCACCTATTTCGCCTATTTGCGCCTGCCTGATGGAATGCCGGATGCTGAAGCCACGGCTGAGGCTTTGGCGGTTGACCGCGGCCTGCTCGGCCTGCCCGGCAGCTTTTTCGGCCCCGGCCAGGAGAGGCATTTGCGACTCGCTTTCGCCAATGCCGAAGAAGCGGTGATTGCCGCCGTGCCGGGGCGGCTCGCGTAACGGATTAGGCTGCGCGCAGCGGTTGGTTATTGCGCACGCTGAGCAAGGTAAAAATGCCCGCCGGCTGGCAGGGCTCCATCGCTTCCACGGTGACGTCTTCTGTGTTCAGCAAATCGCGCAACGCGAAATCCGGGTGCCAGCCGAGCCGACGCGATAGTGGGGCCATGGCGCGTTCCACCCACCAGCGCGGGCCACCTTCCGCCGCGAAGTGATTGACGAACAGCAGATGCCCGCCGGGGCGCACCACGCGCGACATCTCGGCATAAAGCCGGCGCGCATCGGGCACGACACTCGCGGTGAACATGGCAACCGCGATATCGAAGGACGCGTCTTCGAACGCCATTTCCTCCGCGTTCATTTCAACCAGGCCGCGCACATGGGAAAGCTTGTCTTCCGCGACGCGCTCATGCGCCTTGGCGAGCATGTCGCGCGACAGGTCAATGCCAACAACCTGCAAATCGCGCCGATAAAGCGGCAGCGCCAAACCAGTACCTACACCCACTTCCAGAACGCGCGGGCCTGCCAAGCGATTGACAGCTTCGACTGCGCGCTTGCGCCCAAAGGCGGAAACGCCCCCAAACACCAAATCATAAACGCCGGCCCAGCGGCGATAGGCTTCGCGCACACTATCGGCATCCAGCGCTTCACGCGCGTGACCCCGTTCTTCTGCGCCCTTGGCGAGACCGATATTTGCCATTGGAATCCTGATTCCCTGCGCCTGAATGCGAGGGCATGAACACCGCAAATAAGGTCTCGTCAATCTTTTTGCTAGGTTTTGGGATAACGCACAAAATCTGACACCAGATATGTCAAGCCTTCCTGTCTTTGCCGGAGACCGCCACCAGCACCCCGCTCAGCGCAATCACCGCCATGCCGAGCAGCGTGATGCCATCCGGCGCATCGCCAAAGACCAGCACCCCCGCCACCACGGCCCAGATCATTTGCGTATAGGAAAGTGGTGCGAGCAGGCTGGCCGGGGCGCGGGCAAAGGCCAGCACCAAAAGCCCGTGGGAGGCTCCGCCCAGCAACCCAAGCGTTACCAAAGCGACCCAATCCAGCGTGCTCGGCCAAACCCAGACCAAGGGGAGAGAGGCCGAGGTCAATAAAGTCGCCGCAAAGGAAGTGTGCAAAATGGTGGTGCGCGCATCATCCAGTGCCGTGAGCTTGCGGGTCAGGATCTGATACACGGCGAAGAGCACCGCGGCCCCGAGAGGCAGCAGCATGGCCCAATGCGCGGGCTCCCCGGCAAACAGGAAGGGCGGGCGGAGCAGGATCACCACACCGGCAAAGCCAAGCCCCATGCCGAACCAGCGCCGGGGGCCGATCCTCTCACCAAGCCAGATCGCCGCCAGCACCAGGGTAAAGAGTGGTGAGGCAAAGCCAACGGCGGTCGCATCCGCCAGCGGGATATGCACCAGCGCCGAGGAAAACATGAAATTGCACGCCGCCAATAACAGGCTGCGGATGGTTTGCAGCCCGGGCGCGCGGGACCGCCAGGGCAGGCTGCCCGTGATCAGCCGCATGGCGATGGTGACGGCGATGAAGCTGAACAGAAACCGCGCCCACATCAATTGCGGCACGGCGAAGCTCAGCGTCATCAGCTTCAGCAGCGTATCCATGGCGACAAACAGCGCCAGCGCCAAAAGCTGCAACAACACGCCGGCAAGGACCGAATTCATGCGCCTATTTTAAAGCCTGTTCCGGCGCGGGAAGCGCATCGCGGTGTGGAGGAGACTTTGATATTCAGAACGCGACGTCAAGCTCCCAAGGGATGGGCTTCATCGGGGCTTTTGATTTCCACAGCCCCCATGATTTGATCCGGCGCGCTTTCACGCGGCAGGCAGATCATGTTGACGGAAACAGCATCAGGAAAAATATTTGCGGCATCACCGGCCAAGTTTCCAGGATTGAAGAGCCAGGGCATGTGCCACCACATACGGTAGCCAAGGTCGAGAAGAGTCGCGACCAAATCGGCGTGTTGCGCCGGAATCTCGTTTGCAACATAGATATAAGGCCGAAAGCGCGCGATGGTGCTGTTCGCGCCGTCCAGCACCTGCTTTTCCGATCCTGCTGCGCCAATCTTGATCATGTGGCAGGCCGGTAGCGCGAGATTGTCAATGGCGATCACGTCAACGATCTCGTCATCCTCGGTACCGGAAGATTCATTGGCGAACGCTTCACTGCTACGATACTTGGCCCGCGGCACCACCGCCTCTCCGGGGGCGGCGCCGATCGCTGTGCGTTGCGCATCCGTGTTTTGAATACCGTTCAGGGCCAGATTGGCGCAGAGCATCTGATACATCACACGCCGTGGTTCAAAGGCGACCAACCCGCCATTTTCGCCGACGAGCTTGGCAAGATGCACGCTATGCGCACCGATATTGGCGCCAATCTCCACCACCAGCATGCCTGGCTTGATCAGGCCGGAGAAAAGCTGTGCCTCAAGCTCCGCGTATTCTCCGTAGCGATCAAGTGCTGCGCCAATATGCTCATCGCGCGTATCGTAAAGCATCACCCCATGACGGCAATGCTTCAGACGCAAATTGGGGGTCGGCAAGTCGACGCTGGAGAGCTTATGGAACATCGAAACGATCTCTCGATTAAGGAAGGTCTTAAACTATCAGTCATTGGCGCCCTATGCCAAACTATTCCTTTGGATTTCGCCTGGAAGGACTAATGAACCCATGACCCGCCCGCCAAAACAGCGCGCTGACCTGTTGCTTGTTGCAACCGGCCTTGCAGAAAGCCGCGCCCGGGCGCAGGCGCTGATCCTGGCGGGCAAGGTCTTCACCGATGGCAAGCGTGTCGAAAAAGCGGGCGATCTGCTGGCTGATGGCGCGCCGCTTGACGTGCGCGGTCAGGATCATCCTTGGGTCTCACGCGGTGGGCTCAAGCTTGCCCATGCGCTGGGGCATTTTGGCCTGAAGCCGGAAGGGCGGGTTTGCCTGGACCTTGGCGCCTCCACCGGGGGCTTTACCGATGTGCTGCTGCATCATGGTGCCGCGAAAATCTATGCGGTGGATGTCGGCCATGGGCAATTGGCCTGGAAGCTGAGGCAAGACCCGCGCGTGGTGGTGCTGGAAAAGACCAATGCGCGTTATCTGGACAGCACCGCGATCCCAGAGCCGATTGGTGCCTTGGTTTGCGATGCGTCCTTCATCGGGCTGCGCACCATCCTGCCAGCCCCCTTGGCGCTCTGCGCGCCGGGTGCCTTTGCGGTGGCACTGATAAAACCGCAATTTGAAGCGGGGCCCGGCCAAGTGGGCAAGGGCGGCGTGGTGCGCGACCCCGCGCTGCATCAGGCGATTTGCCGCATGATCGCCGATTGGTGGGCGACGCTGCCCGGCTGGCAGGTGATCGGCATTACCGAAAGCCCGATCACAGGACCCGAGGGTAATAAGGAATTCCTCATCGCCGCGCGCCGGGCATGACCCGGCAGGGCTTGCGCAAGCCGCCCATCCCGCCTATCCGCCCCCTTCCTTTTTCAGACATTCAGGGGTTTGCCACCATGGCCATCGAACGCACCTTCAGCATCATCAAGCCGGACGCCACGCGCCGGAACCTGACCGGCAAGATCAATGCGGTGTTCGAAGATGCGGGGCTTCGCATTGTCGCGCAAAAGCGCATCCACATGTCGCAGACCCAGGCCGAGAATTTCTATGGCGTGCATCGTGAACGCCCCTTCTTCAAGGATCTGGTGTCCTTCATGACCTCTGGCCCGGTGGTGGTGCAGGTGCTGGAAGGCGAAAACGCAGTCGCGCGAAATCGCGAATTGATGGGGGCAACCAACCCCGCCAATGCCGCCCCCGGCACCATCCGCAAGCTGTTTGCCGAAAGCATTGAAGCTAATTCGGTGCATGGTTCGGACAGCCCGGAAAACGCGGCCATCGAGATTGCCTATTTCTTCGCCGGCAGCGAAATCTTCGCCTGATCCGGCGCCCACTACCGCCCCGGTGGTAACCAGACCGTAAGCAGTTCTGGTGTTTACTGCGTCCTCAAGACATTGGGGACGCGGGCATGAGCGAAGGTTTCGGCTTCGAAGGGGATCGGGCGGCGGCGGGGCTGGATATTGCCCATTCGCCGGCTGAACTCCGCCAAGGCATTGCCGAGGCGTTGGCCAATGATGGCGCCGGGCTGCGACTGGACCTTCAGCCCGTTTGCAGCGCAAATGGCCTGGAAACCGTGGGCTATGAGGCGCTGCTGCGCTGGGTTCACCCTGATCTCGGCCCGATCCTTGCCATGGAAACGGTCAATGCCGCGACCCAGGCGGGCATGGCGGCGGCGCTGGATGCCTGGGTTTTCAATGAAGCCTGCCGCATCAGGGCACGTTGGCCGCGTTCCGCCCCCTATATCTCCGTCAATATCACTGCCGAGGCGTTTTTGCGCGGCGATGGCACCGCCTTGATGCGGCGCGCGCTCTATGAAGCGGATACGGACCCGCGCGGCTTGGCGGTGGAATTGCCGGCCAATGCGGTCTCACTCTGGCATGATGCGGCGGCCAATCTGGCGGCAGGGCTGCGCGGGCTTGGGGTTGTTGCGGCACTTGATGATTACGGCGTGGCGCGCGGTGCCATCCTGGCCTTGCGCGCGATTCCCTTCGCCATGGTGAAGCTGCACCCAAGCCTTTGCGCAGGCTTGGATGGGGAAAGCCTCTCGGCACGGCGCGCCTTGGCGCTGACGACCGGGCAGGTGGAAACCGCCCATGCGCTGGGCGCCATTGTGGTCGCGAAAAGTGTGGAGACGCTGGCACAACTGCGTGCCCTGGAAAAGGCGGGCTGCGATGCGATGCAGGGCTGGCTGCTGGGCCGGCCCGGTAAGGTGCCCAATCTGACCGAATAAGCTCTATTTCAGCGAAACCTTGAAACGCAAAGGGGCGGTCCGAACCGCCCCTTTTTCATTGCCGATAGAATTGCCCGGCGTCAGACCAGGAAAATCGCCATCAGCACCAACACCACAATAATCGCGCCGGTGGACCAGGTGACGAAGCGGGTGAAATCTTCCCAACCCCCACGACGATCCGCGAGGATATCGGAGGAGGTCACTTCGACGAAGTCATAATGTTCTTTCTCAGCCATGGCTTTCCCCAACGCTCAAACCCTGGACCACTGTGTAGAAAGCAACGCCGTGCGGGGCAAGGGGTTCAGCAGCGAATCACGCGCAGATTCCACTCCGGTGATGATCGCCTGCCCCGCTTCCAACCTCACGCGCCCCGCCGCCAACCAGGAAATTGCTGCGGGATAGAGCCTATGTTCTTCGGCCAGCACGCGGGCCGCCAGGCTGGCTTCCGTATCCTCAGGCAAAACCGGCACGGCGGCCTGGGCCAGGATGGGTCCCTCATCCACACCAGCCGTCACCAGATGCACGGTGCAGCCATGCAGCCTGACACCTGCTGCCAGGGCGCGCGCATGGGTATCAAGCCCCGGAAAGGCCGGCAGCAAGGATGGGTGGATATTGATCAGCCGCCCTTCCCAGCGGCGGACGAAATCGGGCGTCAACACGCGCATGAAGCCGGCGAGCGCAATGATTTCAACGCCATGCCGGGCCAATTCGGCCTCCATCGCAGCTTCGAACCCAGTGCGATCACCCTTGAAGGCACGGCTTTCCACCACAGCGGTGGGCACCTCGCGCGCCTTGGCAACCTCAAGCCCCGCCGCATCGGCGCGGTTGGACAGCACCAGCACCGGTTCCGCCGGGTAATCCGGCCCGGCAGCCGCCAGAATCGCCGCCATATTGGACCCGCGCCCGGATATCAGCAGGGCGAGCCGCTTCCGCTTCATGCGCGCGGCCAGGCCTGGGGCAGGTTCTGGATATGAATGCCCGCTGGCCTGCTGGAGGCTTCCAGATGGCCGATGCGGAAGGGTGCCTCACCGGCTTCGGTCAGCATCCGCGTGGCGGCGTCGGCGCCGGCAGCCGGCACCGCCAGCACCATGCCAAGGCCGCAATTGAACACGCGCAGCATTTCATCGGCGCTGACATTGCCCGCCTCGGCCAGGAAGGCGAAGACCGGCGGCACGGGCCAGCTACCGGCTTCCAGCACTGCCGTGACACCCGCTGGCAGCACGCGCGGCAGATTGCCCGGCAGCCCGCCGCCGGTGATATGCGCCGCCGCATGCAAAAGCCCAGCGCGATGCAGGGCGAGCAGCGGCTTCACATAAATGCGTGTCGGCGCCAGCAGCGCCTGCCCCAGCTTCTGGCCGGGCGCGAAGGGCGCGGCATCAGCCAGCGTCAGGCCGCGCGCGGCCAATACCCGCCGCACCAGGGAAAAGCCGTTGGAATGCACGCCCGACGACCCAAGGCCGATCAGCAGATCGCCCGCCGCAACGCCTGCGGGCAGCAGCCGCCCGCGTTCGGCAGCGCCCACGGAAAACCCGGCCAGATCATAATCATCCGCGGCATACATCCCCGGCATTTCAGCCGTTTCGCCGCCCACCAGGGCACAACCCGCCTGCCGGCAGCCCTCCGCAATGCCCGCAATCACCGCCCGCGCCTGATCGAGCTGGAGCTTGCCGGTCGCGAAATAATCCAGGAAAAACAGCGGCTCAGCGCCCTGCACCACCAAATCATTCACGCACATCGCCACCAGATCAATGCCGACCGTGTCGTGAATGCCCGCTTCAATCGCAACGCGGAGCTTGGTGCCAACCCCATCGGTGGAGGACACCAGCACGGGATCGGTGAAACCCGCTGCCTTGGGGTCAAACAAGGCACCGAAGCCGCCCAAGCCCCCCATGACGCCAGACCGGTTCGTGGCACGCGCCAGGGGCTTGATGGCTTCAACCAGGGCGTCGCCGGCCTCAATATCCACGCCCGCATCGCGGTAGGTGAGGCTTTGGGGATTGGAACTGGTCAGGGCGACCTCCGATTTGATAGAATGCCCCCGTGCTATAGCGTGGGAAAACGCGAAGGGAAGGCTTTGATGACAAAACGCCACGCCTGGCGAATGGCCGGAAAGAAACATGTGGCGGCGGCTTGCGCAAGCTTCTGGCTGAGCCTGCTTGCCCTGCCGGCCTTGGCGCAATTCAGCGATATGGGCGCGCTGACGCAGCGCAATGTGGTGGCGGAAGCAACGGCGGAAAATGGCGTGGTGGCGCAGGAACGTGCCTTTGCTGCCGGGCGCCGCAGCGCTTGGGATCGCATTCAGGGCATGGTGAATGCACCGCGCCGCCCAACCGATGCAGAGCTTGATCGCATGGTGCGTTCCATTGTGATTGAACAGGAAAACACTGGCCCGCAGCGCTACAGCGGGCGGCTCACGATCCAATTCGATGCCGATGCCGTGCAAAGCTTCGCCGAGGGTGCGGAGGTACGCGCCGCAACGCTGCCTTCCGGCACGGCGAGCGAATCGCCGATCAGCAATACACCCGCCACACCCATCACGGGATCATTGGAAGCGACGGCGCGTTATGCGTCACTCAATGAATGGCTGGAAATTCGCCGCCGCGTGGTGGCCGCTGGCGCCAAGCTTGATGTCATGGCGATCACCATAGACCGCGCGCATTTGAATATCGGGCTGCGTATTCCCATTGGCATGGCGCCGGAGACTTTTGGCCAGCATGGCTTGCAACTGACGCGCGGGTCTGGCGCGCAGAATGATCAATGGCGGCTTGGCCTTGCCGGACGGTCCTGATCTTCGCCGAGTTACGCCTACGCCGCCAAAGTTGGCGGGGGCAGGGCTTTTCACCCTGCCCAATCTGATCACGCTTGGGCGGCTTTGCGCCGTGCCGGCCGCGATCTGGTTGATGTTGCAGCACCGGCTTGATCTGGCCTTTCTGGTTTTCATCGGCGCGGGCATTTCGGACGCGCTGGATGGCTGGATTGCGCGCGCCTGGAATGCGCGGTCCCAGCTTGGTGCGGTGCTTGATCCCATCGCGGATAAGGCATTGCTGGTTTCGGTTTATGTCACACTCGCAGCGATTGGTGTGCTGCCGGATTGGCTTGCGATTCTGGTGGTGTTTCGTGATTTGCTGATTGTGGGTGGCGTGCTTGTGTTGTGGGCCGTTGGTCTGCCGCCACGCATCAAACCGATTTTCATTTCCAAGGCGAATACGGCGGCGCAGATCGTGCTTGCCGCCTTGGTGCTACTGCTGGCGGGCTTTGGTTTCAGCGCGCCTGTCTTGCTTGAAGTGATGATATGGGTGGTGGCGGCCACCACTTTTGCTTCGGGTGCGGGTTATGTCGCGCAGGCGGCGCGGCGCACCGCCGGCTGGAACGCATGAGCGACCAGCGCGCGCCCATCACCGCTCGGCCAGTGACCGCGCCATCAACGGGGCCGCGCACCGCAACGCGAGGACAACGCTGGGCGCTATTTCTGGGTTGCGGCATTGCGCTGATCTTCTGCCTTTGGCTGTTCCAGGGCATCCTGACGCCCTTCGTATTGGCCGCGACCATTGCGTATTTTCTCGATCCGCTGGCAACACGCCTGGCACGGCTTGGGCTGCCGCGCGGCATTGGTGCTTTTCTGTTGGTGACGGTACTCGCTGCCGTTACCTTGGTAGCGCTATTGCTGCTTTATCCGCTGATATTGGCGCAAATTGGCGTGCTGGTGCAGCGCCTGCCGGTTTATATCGCGGGCGTTGGGCAGGCCTTGCGCGATTTGCTGTTGAAGCTTGAAGAAACGCTTGGGCCGGACATGCTTGATCAGCGCCTGCGCGAATTGGCGATCAATCAGGCAGCGTCCATGCTGTCCTGGTTGGGCAGTGCGGCGACGCGGCTGATTGGCGGTGGCTTTGCGCTGTTCAGCGTTTTCACCTTTGTTGTCGTGACACCCGTTGTCGCGTTTTATCTGCTGCGCGATTGGCCCGATATGCTGACACGGATCGAAAGCTGGTTGCCGCGGCGCAGCGCCAATGTCATCCGGCAAATCGCGCGCGATACGGACCGCGTGCTGTCCGCCTGGCTGCGCGGACAATTGCTCTGTTGTCTGGGGCTTGGGATTTTCTATGCCTTTGCCTTGCATTTCGCGGGGCTGGAGCTTGGCATCACCATCGGCATCATGTCGGGCTTTTTGACCTTCATTCCTTATGTCGGTTCACTGACCGGCTTTGCCACCGCTGTGTTGCTCGCCATCGGGCAATTCGGATCCTGGCAGGAAGTGCTGGTGATTGTCGCGATTTTCGTGATTGGTCAGGGGATCGAAGGCTATGTCATCTACCCCTATCTGCTCGGCAATCGCGTGGAATTGCATGCGGTTTGGGTGATCTTCGCACTCTTTGCCGGTGGTGTTGCGTTCGGGTTTCTTGGCGTGCTGCTTGCGGTGCCGATGGCAGCCGCGATTGGTGTGGTGACGCGCTATTGGCTGCGGCGCTATCTGGAAAGTCCGCTTTACCTTGACCCGCCTCGGACCGGGCAATGACACGTCAATTGGCCCTGCCGCTGCCCATCGCAGCATCCTCTGACGCGCATGATGTGATTGCGGATGCCAGCAATGAAGCCGCGCGAAGCTGGCTCGCCAAGCCGGAAGCCTGGCCGCTTGGTCGATTGGCGTTATTCGGCGCGGCGGGACAGGGCAAGACGCATCTGGCACGTGCGGCTGCGGCGCGTTTTGGCTGGCGCTGGCTGGATGGCATGGGCTTGCGCGGCCTACCCGCGCCCGCGCCACAAGGCAGTGTGATTGATGATGCGGATTGCGTGGCGGATGAGGCAGCGCTTCTGCACCTGATCAATCTTTGCGCCGAACGGGGCGAAACACTTCTGCTGATTGGCCGTGAAGCGCCGGCGCGTTGGCCGGTGCGCTTGCCGGATTTGGCGAGCCGGCTGCGCGCCACCCAGGCGGTCGGCATTGGCGCGGCATCTGATGCGATGCTGTCTGCCTTGCTGAGTAAATTCTTCGCCGATCGGCAATTGCGCGTGGAGCCCGATGTGCAGGCCTGGCTGCTCACGCGCCTGCCGCGCGATGCGGCGAGCCTGGCTGAGGCGGTGGCGCGGCTGGATCATGCCGCGCTTGGCATGGGTGGGCGCATCACCCGCCCAATGGCGCGGCTTGCCCTTGGCGCCTGGCTGGAAGGCCAGGGCGTTTGTGATGATTTTGAGACAGTGGGGCGCCTCCCCTCGCCTTCTGCCCTGCCTCTGTTATAGCGTGCGGCATGAGCGACATCATGCCCGATATCGAAGCCTTCCCGCTGGCGGAAAGCCCTGCGCGCTTCAGCAATCGGGAGCTTTCCTGGCTCGCCTTCAATCAACGTGTCTTGGAGGAAGCCGGCAATCCGCGCCATCCGTTGTTGGAACGGCTGCGCTTTGTGGCGATTTCCGCGAATAACCTGGATGAATTCTATTCCGTGCGTGTGGCGGGCCTGGTTGGGCAGGATCGCGCCGGCGTGCCCACACCTTCGCCTGATGGGCTGACACCATCGCAGCAGCTTGCCGCCATTCATGAACGCGCGCGTGCGCTGATTGATGGCCAGCAGCACGCTTGGCAGGATTTGCGGACCAAGCTGCGTGAAGCGCATCTGATGGTGGTGGATCGGCCCGACTTGACCGATGCGGATAAGCAATGGCTGGAAGAATGGTTCATGGACCGTGTCTTCCCGGTGCTGACACCGCTCGCCGTGGACCCGGCGCATCCCTTTCCCTTCATTGCCAATCTGGCGCTTTGCCTGGTCTTCAAGCTGGTGCGTGAGGAAGATGGCGGCACCATGCGCGCGCTGCTCCCGCTGCCGCCGCAGGTGGAGCGCTTCATTCGCCTGCCATCGCGGCGTGGTGCGGGGGCCATGCGCTTCGTGCTGCTGGAAGATGTGATCCTGCTATTCCTGGATCGGTTATTTCCGGGCTTCATCATGGCGGAAAGCGGGTTGTTTCGCCTGATCCGCGACACGGATGTGGAATTCGAAGAAGAAGCCGAAGACCTTGTGCGTTCCTATGAAAGCGCCTTGAAGCGGCGCCGGCGCGGGCGCGCCATTCGGCTTTCCGTCACCGCCAATACGCCGCCCGATATTCTGGATTTTGTCGCCGAGGAATTGGATGCGCCGCGGTCTGAGGTTTTCGTGGTGGATGGGCTGCTTGGGCTTTCCGATCTGACGCAATTGATCGTGGATGACCGGCCTGATCTGCTGTTCACACCCTATACGCCGCGCTTTCCCGAACGCATTCTGGATTTTGGGGGCGATTGCTTCGCTGCCATCCGCGCCAAGGATATTGTGGTGCATCACCCCTACGAAAGCTTCGATGTGGTGGTGCAATTCCTCAGGCAAGCGGCGCGTGATCCGAATGTGATCGCGATCAAGCAGACGCTTTATCGCACCACGCGCGACAGCCCGATTGCCAAGGCGCTGATTGAAGCCGCCGAGGCCGGCAAAAGCGTGACTGGCATCGTCGAATTGAAGGCGCGTTTTGATGAGGAGCGCAACATCGCGCTTGCCCGCGAATTGGAAGCGGCCGGCGTGCAGACGGTTTATGGGTTTGTCGAATTGAAGACGCATGCCAAGGTCAGTCTGGTGGTGCGGCGTGAAGGCCAGCAATTGCGATCATATGCGCATTTCGGCACGGGCAATTACCACCCCGTCACCGCGCGCATCTACACTGATCTTTCCTATTTCACTGCCGATCCAGCGCTGACGCGCGATGCAGCCAAGCTGTTCAATTACATGACCGGCTATGCGCGGCCGGAGACAATGGAAAAGCTTGCTTTCTCGCCACTCACCACACGCCCCACGCTGCTTGCGCTGATCCGCCAGGAAATTGCCTTTGCCAAGGAAGGCAAGCCGGCAGCGATCTGGATCAAGATGAATTCGCTGGTTGATGAAACGCTGATTGATGCGCTGTATGAGGCTTCGAAGGCCGGCGTGAAGGTGGATGCCATTGTGCGCGGCATTTGCTGCCTGCGCCCGGGCGTGCCTGGGCTTTCCGATAATATCCGCGTCAAATCCATTGTCGGGCGCTTCTTGGAACATTCGCGCGTTTATGTCTTTGGCAATGGGCATCGGCTGCCATCGCGCCGCGCCAAGGTTTATATCTCATCTGCCGATTGGATGGCGCGCAATATGGATTGGCGCGTGGAAACCATGGTGCCGGTGGAAAACGCGACCGTGCATGCGCAGGTGCTGGATCAGATCATGGTGATCAATCTGAAGGATACGCTGCAAAGCTGGCAACTTGGGCCAGATGGCCACTGGGCGCGGATTGTCGCACCTGAAAACGGCGTATCCGCGCATGAGTATTTCATGACCAACCCATCGCTTTCCGGCCGCGGCAGCGCGCTTGCCCGTGCGCCGCGTCGCCAGCGTCAAGACCGCATGAAGCATGATTGATGGACGGCGCCGCACTCAGCCCTCAAACGGGTGCCACTGAAACCGCAACGCGCTCCGGTGTGGTGGATTTGGGGTCCAATTCCGTGCGCCTGGTTGTCTTTGAAGGGCGCGGGCGCAATCCCGTTGCCATCTTCAATGAGAAAGCCGTGCTCGGGCTTGGCCGTGGGCTGCATGATACGGGGGAACTGAATGCGGATGCGGTCGGCCA
>JBIKWX010000310.1:0-3777 GCA_044356095.1 Roseomonas sp. | reverse complement strand
GAGGATCGCCGGTGGCTGGTCAATGGACGCCATGGTCTTGATCACGCCCATAACGGCGGCGACGATCCCAAGCGCGGGTAGCGCATCGGCCACGCTTTGCAGCGCATGGGCGCTGTGCAATTCCTCTTCCTTCATTTTCTTCAATTCGCGCGCCATCACATCTTCGATCTGATGCGGGTCATCGGCATTCATGCCGACCATGCGGAGATAATCGCAAATGATCGCAACCGTGTGATGATCCTTGAGGATATTCGGGAATTTCTGGAAGGCCGCGCTTTCCTCGGGCTTTTCAATATGCGGTTCAATCGCCATCGGCCCCTTTGTCTGTGCCAGACGCACCAGCCAGAACAACAGGCTCAGCAATTCCATGTAATCCTGACGCTTGTATTTGCCGCCTTTCAGGATTTTGCCGAAGCTGCCGAGGATGTGCTTCACCTCTGACATGCTATTGGCCATGAGCAGCGCCCCAAAGGCGGCACCGCCAATGATGGCAAATTCGAAGGGTAGCGCCAGCAAGATGATTTGCATCTTGCCGCCAGCGAGGATGTAGCCGCCGAAGACGCAGACCAGAAGAAAGATGAATCCAACGATTGAGATCATGGGCGTGGCGTCTCCGGCGCCTGGCGAATAAGCGTGATGGAAACACGCCGATTGGCGGCGGCGGTTGGTTGTTCCGGTATCAACAAATCACGTTCCGCGTGACCTGTCAGGTTTTTGATGCGGTTATCCGCCACACCCGCATCAATCAGCAGGCGGCGGGTGACATTGGCGCGTTCGGTGGAAAGATCCCAATTGCTGCGCTCCCCACCGCCGCGGAAGGGCGTGGCGTCCGTATGGCCCGCGATACTGATGGCGTTCGGCAGGCGCTGGATCACCTGTGCCACCCGAACCAAAAGGGCGCGTGCGCGGTCATTGGGCGCGGCACCTCCCAGCGCAAACATGGGCTGGCGTTCCGCATCCACCAATTGGATGCGCATGCCTTCCGGCGTTTGTTCAATCAGCAATTGGCGGGCGATATCGGCAAGGGCTGGATCGGAACGCACAGCTTCACGAAGCTGTTCGGCTGCGGCTTCAAAAGCTTCGCGTTCGCGCCGCGCCAATTCCTGGCGCAATTCGACCTCTCCGACATTTTCCGGCCGCTGTTCCGGGGATGGCTCGGCCGCCGGGCCGCCACGCGGTTGTTCTGGCCCAGCCAGCGCGCCAGGGGGTGTGCGGATGGTCAGGCGCGCATTCTCGGCATCTTCCTGCCCAACGGGACCTTCGCGCCGCGGCACCGGTTCGGCGGGCGTGCGGCTATCATCTTCTTCGATGTCCATCACTACCGGGCGCTTGCCGGGCTGGACTTCGATGGTGCCGGTGGTGGACATCAGCGGCGCATTGTCATTGGGCGTCTGGCCCCCAAAGGGCCGGCCAGAGCCTGATTGGGAACTGGACATGACATTGGTCGGGTTGAAATAATCGGCAATGCCGCGACGCTGTTCTTCCGTGGTCGCGTTGATCAGCCACATCAACAGGAAGAAGGCCATCATCGCCGTCACGAAATCGGCATAAGCCACCTTCCAGGCCCCGCCGTGATGCGCGTGCCCGCCGCCTTCTTCCCGTTTGACGATGATCAGATCACCGCCGCTTTGCGAGCCTCTTCCCTTGCGCGCCATGGCGAACCGTATAGCCCCAAATGCCTAAAATCAGCTAATGATACCGTCGTTCTAGCGGCGAGGCGCCAGAAAGACAGAAGGGACACGGCGTGGTTTCGAGACTGGTTTCATGAATTCCCCCATTTGCGCCGCCCAAGAATCGGTCCCGGAGGAACCTTACCTCATCAAGCGGCCGGAACGGCAGACCATCCCCCTGGTCTTCGCGTCCCCGCATTCGGGTCAGCAATATCCGGACCAACTTTTGTTGGATACCCGCATGGATTCGCTTGCGCTCCGTCGGAGTGAGGATTCCTTCGTTGATGAACTCTTTGCCGCCGCCCCTGCCCATGGCGCGCCGCTGATTGCGGCTTCCTTCCCGAGGGTCTGGTGCGATGTGAACCGGGAAGCCTGGGAATTGGACCCGGCCATGTTCACCGAACCGCTGCCGCCCTGGGTGAATAGCGCAAGCCCCAGGGTGGGCGCCGGGCTTGGCACGCTGGCGCGGATTGTGACCGGGGGCGAGCAAATCTACCGCCGCAAACTGAGCTTCGCCGAGGCCGAAGCGCGCATCCGCGCCTGTTGGGAACCCTATCACGCGGCCCTGGCAGCGCTTTTGGCCGAAACCCGGGCGCGGTTCGGCTTTTGTCTGCTGATTGATTGCCATTCCATGCCGGCCCATCCGGCGCATCTGGCGAACCCCCCACATTTTGTGTTGGGCGATGCGCATGGCACAGCATGTACGCCGCGCGCGACAAGGCTGGTGGAAGAAACCCTGATGGGCCTTGGCTATAAGGTCCGGCGCAATGACCCCTATGCCGGGGGCTTCGTCACCCGCCATTACGGCCGTCCCCGGGAAGCGACCCATGCGCTGCAAATTGAGGTGGCGCGGAACCTATATATGGATGAAACCCGAATTGAACGCCTGCCGGGCTTTGGCCCGCTCCGGCGCGACATGACCAGCCTGATTGAAAGCCTGACGCGGGTGGATTGGGATTTCCTGTCCCCGGGCCAGTGAGCCAGACAAAAAAAAGGGCGGTGCCCGAAAGCACCGCCAAGTTTAGGGAGGAAACGTCCAAGAATGTACAGCGGAAACCGCCGTACGACCCAGATATAGGAACCATCCTCCCGCATTGCAAGATATTTTTTTGCAGTGCAGCAAAATGGGTTTTTGCAATATCAACCAAGGGTTTCTTACGTTGCTGCTGGCTGGCGATGGTAAATCTGGCACGCGGCTTGCCATGACTGGCGCATGCTGCTGGTCCACTCCTTCCTGCCGAGCCTTTCGCGCGATCTGGCGCTGCTTGGCGCTGTGCTGCTCGCTTTGGCGCTTTGGCCGCTGACGGTTGCCGCGCAATTGGTACCCGCCAGGGGCTTCAGCGAAGGGCATTTGTGCCGTGCTGCGATTTCTGAGGCCGAACGCGGCGCCAATCTGCCGCGTGGCCTATTGCAGGCCATTGGCCGGGTTGAATCTGGCCGGCGCGACCCCGAAACCGGGCATTTCGCCCCCTGGCCCTGGACGATCAACGCCGAGGGGGAGGGCAAATATTTCCCAACGCGAGAGGCAGCCATTGCCCATGTTCGGCAATTGCAGGCCCGTGGCGTGCGCATCATTGATGTCGGCTGCATGCAGGTGAATTTGCACCACCACCCCAATGCCTTTGCCTCGCTTGAACAGGCTTTCGACCCTTTGACCAATGCCCGCTATGCGGCGCGCTTCCTTACCGAATTGAATGGCGGGCGGGCGGATTGGCGCCAGGCGGCGGGGCATTATCATTCGCAAACGCCCGAAAGGGCCGGGCCTTACCGGGAAAAGGTGCTTGCCGCCTGGGAACAGGAAGCGCGCAATGCCGGCGATAGCTCGGCCGAGGCCATGGCGCTGGCGCGGCTGCGCGCCGGCTGGGGCAGTGTGGCACTGGCGAGTGCCGGTGGGATTTCGCTCAGCAACCGGGCGGAACGGGCGCAGATCATTCCCCTACCCGGTGGCGGGGGGGGCGGCTTGGCCGGCGGGGGCTCACCCGGGCGCGGGCTTGATGCCTATCGTTCGGCGCCGATCCATAGCGTGAGCCGGCCGATGGTGGTGGCGCAGGCCGGGCCAGGGCGGATGCTGCGCTAGGTTTCAGGTGTCCCGCAAGGTCACGATCAG
>JBIKWX010000082.1:0-13100 GCA_044356095.1 Roseomonas sp. | reverse complement strand
GGGCCAAGGCATGGGTCCCGCGCTGAATACCGCCGCCGCGCAGGGCGCCTATATTCTGGCCGATCGCGGTACCTGGCTGAGTTTTCGCAATCGGCAGGATCAGCGTATTTTGATCGAAGGTGATATGCGGTTGTTCAATCAATACGGCGTCATGCTGGTGAATGCGCAGCGCCATCCGCATGTGAAGGCCGCCGATGGGCAGCGCTTCATTGATTGGCTGCTGTCACCCGCCGGGCAGGCCGCGATTGCATCCTATCGCATCAATGGGGAACAGCTTTTCTTCCCCAATGCGGATAAGCCAGAACCGGTTTCGTGAAACGGCGCTACGTCACCGCGACGCGCGCTTCGGCGCGCGCCTGACGGCCTTTTTCATCGGACCAGATGAATTCAAAATGGCCTGACTTGTCCAACCGCACGAAAAACACGTGATAGGGGTTGGTCGCGGTGCCATTCTGGAAATCAGCGGCAAAAAGCGTTTCGCCATTCAGCCGCACCATCAGCCGTGTCAGCATATCGCGCGGTAACGCGCGGCCTGCTTCATGGCGCAGCCCGGTTTCCATCGGGTGTTCAATCAGGGTGCGGATTTCAATCACCTCGCCAGCGCGGGCGCTGCGCGGGATGCGAATGCGGGGCTGTGATGGCAGCGTGCTCATGAAAGGCACCCCCCAGCACCCACGCGTAATTCCGCGCTGGTACGCAGAACTCGCCCGGTGCTGGTTTCTGCCAGCACGATCAGGCGCTGATCTTCCGCGAGGCGAATGCGTGTTTGCACTTCGGCGCGCGCCAGCATCGGTGTCAGCCGGAAAGTCGCGACACCCGGCGTCGGGTTGCGTGAGGCAAAAACATGAATGACGGTGATGTGGTCCTGCGCTGTCATCGGGCTTTCCACCAAAATGCCAAGCGGCACCTGGCCGCCATTTTCCGCAAGCGTGGGCACGCGGAGCAGAATGCCGCCATCGGTCACGGGCTTGTCGGCAACCGCGTCCCGGAGCGCGGTGTTCAGCGCCTCATCCGCCCGCGCCGCGGCGGCGAAGGGCAGCGCGAGTAGCGCGAGGCAGGTTCTGCGAGTGATCATCAACACCTCCATGCCGCACGAGGAAGGGGTAGCGCAGCAAGAAATTCTCTAATGAAGGGCGGTTCAAAGCCCCGTTGGTGATTGATATGATGGCTGAATTTTCCAGGTGCAAGCGAAAATTTTAAATGCTATCAGCGGATTAGATAGGATAAAGGGCTTGCTGCCGCGATGCTGAAATTTGGAAATTCTTTCTCAGTGATCCAGGCGGAATAGCGGGCGCAAATGCAGCCCCACCCAATTACCCGCGAGCCCCGGCAGGATCCAAAGCCAGCCATGCAGGCTGCCGGAAGCAATCCCCGCGACATAGGCGCTGATATTGCAGCCCGAGGCCATGACGGCGCCATAGCCAAGCAAGAGCCCACCCAACACGGAAGCGCAACCATGCCGCCAGGAGGGCAGGCGCCATTGCGGCTTGAAGCGCGCCGCAATCGCTGCGGCGAAAAACGCGCCAAGCATCAGGCCTAAATTCATGACACTGCTGCGCTCAGCGAGCAGCGGACGGAGAAAGGCTTCCGTGCGAGTTGGGTCTTCCCAAAAGGCCCAGAAGGCCGGTTCATCCCAGCCGAATTCTGCAACGGCGCGCGACCCCCAGAGTGGGAAAGACGCGGTGATCACCCAGGGCCGACCAGCAGCCCAGAGTGTCATGATGTTCAGAACAGCAAGAATGATGGCGGCCAAGCCCCAGGACCAAAGCCGTGGTGATGTTGCTGATGGCGCGTTGAAGATCGGTTCAACACGACCATGGCGGCGTTGTTCGATCACGCGCGAAAGCAGCACCACGCAGAGGAAAACGGTGAGGCTGCCGAGGATTGTCGGCCATAACCCGATCAGCTCTGGCAGGGATGTCGCGGCAAGTGCCGGCAGATCGGCCCATCTTTCGGAATCATAAGCGGCGATGGTGGCGCCGATGATGAAAAACATCAGCGTCAGCAACATGCGCGTATTGCCACCGCCCGCGGTATAGAGTGTTCCGGAAGCACAGCCGCCGCCCAATTGCATGCCGATGCCGAAGATGAAAGCGCCGATGATCACGGCAACACCAGCAGGAAAGACAATGCCGCGCACCGGCGCACCGGCGAGTGTTCCGGCATGAATGGCGGGCAGCATGATGACAACCAGAATAGCAAGCATGAGCATTTGTGCGCGGAGCCCCGCCCCGCGCCCTTCTGCCAATGCCTGACGAAAACCACCGGCAAAGCTGAAGGCACCGCGATACAAAGTGAAGCCAAGCGCTGCACCAAGCGCCCAAAGCAGCGCGTGATTGCTACCATAGTGCAGCGCAAGCCCAAGCGCACCTGCCAGCAAAAGCAAGGCTGCGATGATGGCGGGCAGGGCTTGGGGCAAGACGCTCAGCCTTTCGTCCTAGAAAATGAATACCGGAATAAGGGACGCCACCAATGCCAAGGCCATGGCGTAGTTGAAAAGCCGAAATGCGCGCTCGGAGGTCAGCAGCCGGCCAACCGCCACACCAAAACCGCACCAAAGCGTGCAGGATATGACGCCAGAAAACATAAACGCAGCCGCCACGCGCGTAGCCTCGGACCAGACAGGCGCCTCGGGCAGGGTATAGGCGGCGAGTGCGCCAACCGCCATGATCCAGGCCTTGGGATTGACCCATTGAAAGCCCGCCGCTTCGAAAAACCCGATGGGCTTCGCGGCGCCAGTGCCCTTGCCGCGACCTGCGGTCGCGATGCGCCAAGCGAGGTAGAGCATATAGGCAGCCCCGGCATATTTCAGCGCCAGATGCAACCAAGGCAGGGCAGTGAAAACCGTGCCCAAACCAAGTCCAATCGCGAGTACCATGGCCGGAAAGCCAAGAATAATCCCAAGCATATGCGGCACGGCCCGCCGAAAGCCGAAATTGGCACCGGAGGCCGTCAGCATGGCGTTGTTCGGCCCTGGTGTGCAGCTTGTGGTCAAGGCGAAACCAATCAGCGCCCAGAAAAGCGGATCATGCACAGCGGTTTTCCCTATGGTTGCGCAGGCGGAAAGCGCGGTTCCTAGGCGGCCAGTGATGTGATGGCAATGGCGCGCGCAGTATGGCGATTTAAGGCGCGGTCTGGACGTGCGCGCCAAGCTGTATCACGCTGGGTGCAGCTTTCGCCTAATCGGAGACGCCTCATGGGTTCCCTGCTTTTCTCGCCGCTCACCATTCGTAGCGTGACGATTCCAAACCGCGTGGTCATGCCGCCGCTTTGCCAATACTCGGCGATCGAAGGTTTGGCGAATGATTGGCACATGGTGCAGCTTGGCCGCTTCGCTGTGGGTGGCTTTGGGTTGATTTTTACCGAAGTGACTTCCGTCATGCGCGAAGGTCGCATTACGCATGGTGATCTTGGGCTTTGGTCGGATGCGCATATTGAACCGGTGCAGCGGCTTGCGCGATTCATCAAGGCGCAAGGTGCCGTGCCGGCGATGCAGCTTGGCCATGCGGGGCGCAAGGGTTCGTCGCAGCGCGCCTTTGAAGGCAATGGACCTTTGGGCGCGCCTGAGGCCACCAAGGGCGAAAAACCCTGGCCATTGGTGGGGCCGACCGCAACAGCGATTGGTGAAGGCCATGTGCAGCCCGAAGCACTGACCAAGGAAGGCATGGCCGATATTCGCGAAGCCTTCGCGACCGCCGCGCGTCGTGCCCTTGCCGCCGGATATGAGGCGATTGAGGTGCATTGCGCGCATGGCTATCTGCTGCATCAATTCCTTTCGCCTTTGTGCAATGCACGAAACGATGAATATGGTGGTGATCTTGCCGGGCGCATGCGCTTCCCGCTTGAGATTGTGCGCGCCGTGCGGGAAGCCTGGCCAGAAAACCTACCACTTTTTGTGCGGATTTCTGCCGTTGATGGCGCGGATGGCGGGTGGGAGATGGAAGATAGCGTCGCCTATGCGTGTGAATGCCAAAGGCTTGGCGTTGATGTAATGGATTGTTCTTCAGGCGGCATTGGCGGCAGTGCCACCGGCAGCAAGCGCGTGCCGCGCGGTTATGGTTTTCAGATTCCCTATGCCGCGCAAATCCGGCGGGAACTTGGCATGAAATCCATGGCGGTTGGGCTGATCATCGGCCCGCATCAGGCCGAAGCAGCCTTGGCTGCGGGTGATGCCGATCTGATCGCCATCGGGCGTGAGGGTATGAACAACCCGAATTGGCCATTGCATGCGCGCGCCGTGCTTGAACCAGGCACGACCGAGGAAGTTTTTGGCTGCTGGCCGCCGCAACATGGCTGGTGGATGGAAAAGCGCGGTGCAGTAATGAATGCGCTCGGTACCCCGCCAGCATGATGAATTTGGTCTGAAACAAAGGAAGGAAGCGAAGCATGAAACTCGCCTATTCACCCAATAGCCCCTATGTGCGGAAATGCGTTGTGCTCGCGATTCAGCGCGGCATTGACAAGCAGATGGAGCTTTGGACGGTTGGCACCACCGATCCGGCGCTGCTGAAGGTCAATCCGCTTTCGAAGGTGCCGACCTTGGTACTGGATGATGGTACTGCGCTTTATGACAGCCCGGTGATTTGCGAATATCTGGATAGTGTCGGCGATGGGCCGAAGATGTTTCCGGCGGCTGGCCCGGCGCGTTGGAAGGCGTTGCGTCAGGAAGCCTTGGGCGATGGCATTCTGGATGCCACACAACCGCGCCGGCGCGAAATTGCGCTGCCGCAGGATGAGGGGCGGCAGACCTACATCGCGCTTCAGCAGGGCAAGGTGAAGGCCGCCCTCGCGGTGCTGGAAGCGGAAGCCGATAGCCTTGGCCTGCTCACGACTATTGGCGAAATCACCATTGCTTGCGCTTTGGGCTATATGGATTTCCGTTATCCGAATGAACCCTGGCGGCCCGGCCATCCCAAGCTTGAAGCCTGGTATGCGAAGGTTGCGGCCATGCCGGCGATGACGCGCACGGTTCCTCCGGGCTGAAGCAATGTTTTGTCGCGCTGCGGCCTGCGTTCACGCGCGGGTCGCCGCGCGCCAGGCTTTCGCAATATCCATCCGCCGTGCCACCCAGATCTGATCACCCAATTCCGCCAGCCTAGCCAGCACTTTTTCAAAAGCGGGGAAGCGCGCTGGTCGCCCAGCGATGCGCAGATGATAACCGATATTGAGCAAGCGCGGCTTGCCTTGCCTAGCTTCGGCAAGCAGCACCTCCAGCGCATCATTCACATACTCCACCATCTCGCTGGCGCGCACAAAGCCATTGGGGTGGAAGAATTTCATGTCGTTGGTATCAAGCGCATAGGGCAGCACTGAAAGTCCTGGGTGCTCAGGATCATCATAGGGCACATCATCATCAAAAGCATTTGATACCCAGGCAAAGCCGCGTTCCTGCAATAACCCGCGCGTCCAGATGCTTTCCGAACCTCGGCAGAAAAATCCTTGTGGCGCAATGCCACACGCCTTGGCGATGGCAGCGATGCAACGATCAAGATCAACAGCCTCTGTCACACGCGATGTGTAATCGGCCTGCGGACGCCAAAGCCAACCATGCGCGGCGGCTTCATGGCCGCGCCTTGTGACCTCCGCCGCGAGTAAAGGCGCCCGTTCAACCGCGCGACCGCACATCAGGAAAGTTGCGGGAATCGCGTGACGATCCAGCGCATCCAACATGCGCCAAAAGCCGGCGCGCGTGCCATAGGCAAAGATTTGTTCCTGCCCCATATCGCGAATACCTGGGGTGACGACGCTGATAACCTCGCCGATGCGTTCGCATTGCGGGTCTCCGTCGCCTACTTGCTGTTCCGCGCCTTCTTCAAAATTGACAGCGACGGAAACGGCAAGCCGCGCGCCATTCGGCCAGGCCATATCGGGCCATTTGCCGCCATAGCCAACCATATCGCGTGTCATGTGAAATCTCCCCTGCGCGCATGGCGCCCGAACCAGCACAGCGCGGCACCGGCAAGCGGCAGCGTTGCCAATATCGCGAAAGCGTAGCGATAGCCGTGCAATTCCTGGCCAAGCACCGCGATCAACGGCGGGCCGAGCACGGCGCCAGCGAAGCTCAGCGAAATCACCGCACCGGATGCAGCGCCTGCCGCACCTGGCGGTGCAAGGCGCACACTTTCTGCGACCAATACGCCATTCCAACCGGCGGTGCTGCCGCCAATCGCGATAAACAGCAGCACCAAAAGTAGTGTTTGCGTGCCGCCAACCAAAGGCAACATCATCAGAAAAATTCCGGATAGAGCACCAATCAGCATCAGCGCACGCTGACCGCCCACGCGTGTATCCGCCACCAAAGCCCAGCCAATGCGCGAAAGCCCGCCAACGACCTGACAGAGCCCCACGAGCGCGCCAGCTGAGACGGAATCCCAGCCATAATCGCCAATCAGCATCGCAACCATATGCGCCCCAAGGCCGATCTGCACCAAGGCATAACAGGCAGCCGCAAGACCAATCACGCCGAGCGCTGGCGATTTCAACAGCAGCAATGGCCCTGCCTGCACAGCAGCGGCGCCGCGATCCTGATCCCAATCCGCGCGCTTGAATTGCAGCCCAATCACCATCATCAGCAACATCGCAGCGGCAATCAGCATGGCGTTGCGCCAGCCCAGGATTTCTGCCGTGCCAGGCAGCATCAAGCCGGCCAAGGCAACGCCAAAGGGCACGCCCATCTGCTTCAAACCGAAAACCATATTGCGGCGCGACGGCGGCGCAAGCTTGCCAAGCAATTGCGACGCCGCCGGATTGGTCAAGCCATAAGCGAGCCCAATCAAAATCGTCGCTGGCACCGCAACGGAAAGCTCAGCAAAACTCAGCATGGCAACGCCAATCGCCGCTGCCAGAAGCGCGATTTGTGTGGTGCGCGCCGGCCCCCATATCGCGAGCCAGCGCGGCCCGTAAGCGGAAGCGACAACCGCGCAGAGATAAACCAAGCCCACCTGATAGCCGATATTGGCGCGCGCCATGCCAAAATCCGGCGCGGCATAGGCCACCAAAACGGGCAGCGCGTAAACCGCCATGGTCGCCAAGGTTTGCGAACCTGCCAGAAGAAAAAGCGCGAGCGTGAGGCCGCGAGAGCTACTCATGCCGCGGTCCCCATCACGCCTGATGCAGGCCCCGCCGATAGGTTGAAGGCTCCATGTCCTTCACCGATTTCGCACGTTTTTCGAGCCAATAGCTCTGCGCTGGTGGCATGGCATCAAAAGCCCCATCCACGCCAAGCTTGCGCGCGGCATCGGTTGGCCAATTCGGATTGTAGAGAATCTCTCGCCCAATCGCGACAAGATCAGCATCGCCGGCTTGCAGAATCGCCTCGGCCTGATCGGCATGCACAATCAGGCCAACCGCCATGGTGGCGATGGGTGCCTCGTGCCGCAACCGCCGCGCATAAGGCACCTGATAGCCATAGCCAGGCCGCGCCGCTTTCGGTGGGCCGCCGGTAATGCCGCCCGATGAACAATCCACCACATCAACACCAGCAGCGCCGACAAGCGCGGCAAGGCGAATGCTTTGCTCCACATCCCAGCCGGCATCATCTTCCACCGAGAAACGCATGAAGAGTGGCTTATGCGCGGGCCACACCGCGCGCACTGCCTCCACGACTTCAAGCGCAAAGCGCATGCGGTTACGCTCCGAACCGCCATAATCATCATTACGCCGATTGGCGGAAGGCGAGAGGAATTGATGGATCAGATACCCATGCGCCGCGTGGATTTCGAGCACATCAAAACCCGCAGCATCGGCGCGCCGTGCGGCATCCGCCCAATGCTGCACTACCTGTGGAATTTCATCGCGCGTGAGTGCACGCGGCATGGGGTCACCCGCATCGCCGATCTCGGCACTGGGCGCCACCAGTTCCCAAGCCTCCCAATCCGCAATCGCGGGGTTTTGCACGAGTGGCGCGCCACCTTCCCATGGACGAAAACGCCGTGCCTTGCGGCCGGAATGACCAATCTGGATTGCCGGCACTGACCCATTGGCACGAATCAAATCCGCCACACGTTTCATGCCTGAGATGAAAGCATCATCCCAAAGCCCGGTATCGCCAAGCGTGCCGCAGCCGCGCCGTTCAACCTTGGTGCTTTCCACCATCACCATGCCGGCACCACCCGCGGCAAAACGCCCAGCATTCATCAAATGCCAATCCGTGATAAAGCCACGATCCGCCGCATATTGATGCATCGGCGCGACCACCACGCGATTTTTCAGCGTAACACCGCGCTTGGTCCAAGGCGTGAAGAGCAGGGGCAGGGTCATGATGCAATCCTCCGTGGCCGAGCCTAGGCCAGGATGATTGCGCTGGTAAGGGGTTCAGCCCGTCACATAGCCAAGCGCGTGATCAGCCTTGTGCTGCTCTGCCGAGCGTTTGATGGGATCACCAAAGCCGCCGCCGCCGGAAGTTTCCAGCCGCACAATATCGCCCTTCAGCAGACGCACTGCGTCGCTTTTCGGCGCGATGGGGGTTTCCTGCCCGTCACGAATGCGCAACAAGCGCCCAAGGCTCGCGGGTTTGCCTCCGGCAAGGCCATAGGGCGGGAAGCGGAAGCGATCCATATTCGCGGTGAAAATCCCAGCCGGGCTATCCACGCGCCATTCGCGGATAAGCCCAAGCCCGCCGCGATATTGTCCATCTCCGCCAGAATCAGGCTTCAAGCCGTAATGCGTGATCGTGAGCGGCATTTGGCTTTCGATCATTTCAATCGGAATATTGCTGTTATTGTGCATGCCAAAGGACCAGGCATTCACGCCATCCTTGGCAGGGCTGGCGCCGGTACCGCCGATTTCGATTTCCACCAGAACCTCACGCCCGCCATCTGCGGCTTCGGTTTGGAAGGTCGCCACATAGGAACCGCCATAATAGGCCGCCGGCATGCGATCCGGCAGCGCCTGATGCAGGCAGCCGAACATGACATTGGCCAGCCGATGACAAACCGCCACACGATGCGCAACCGATGCCGGCGCGCGGCAGGAAGTCACGCTGCCTTCGCGGTGGCGAATACGGATCGGGCGATAGCAACCGGCATTGGCCGGCATGGCGCCATCAGTCGCGGCAATAATGCTGTAATAGACAGCGCAATTCGACATCGCCGGTGTGCAATTTATGGGGCCGCGCTGCTGATCAGCACAGGCGGTCAGATCAACTTCAATCTCATCACCCTTGATGGTGAGCGATGCATGGAGGCGCACTGGCTCACCAGAGACACCATCATCATCCAAGAAATCCTCAAAACTATAAGTGCCATCGGGCATGGCGCTGATGGCGGCGCGCATCGCGGCCTCACTCTGATCCAGGATGCGGCTGGTGGCTTCGATCAGTGTCTTGGCACTGTAACGCGTCGCGATACGGCGGATGGAAGCAGCGCCAACTTCAAGGCTCGCCAATTGGCTTTGCAAGTCACCCAGCATCAGCGCGGGTTTGCGCACATTCTGCCCGATCATGGCATGGACGGATTTGTTCAACACGCCACCTTCAATCAGCTTGAGTGGCGGGATGCGCAGCCCTTCCTGAAACACCTCAGTCGCTGTAGCGGCATAGGAACCAGGCGCCATGCCGCCCATGTCAATATGATGGCAGAGCGCACCAACATAAGCCACGCGTAGACTTTCGTGAAACACCGGCTTGAAGACGAGGATGTCGTTCAAATGTTGCGCACCGCAATAGGGATCATTGGTCGCAACCACATCGCCTTCCCGCCAGTCATTCGCATCCACAAAGCGATCGAGCAGCGTACGCAAAGCAGCACCCATGGAATTCAAATGCTGCGGAATGCGCGCAGATTGCGCGACATTATTGCCTTCAGCATCGAAGACAGCCGTGGAGTAATCCAGCAATTCGCGCACGGTCGTGCTGCGGCTGGTGCGCCAGATGGTGATGTCCATCTCCGCCGCCGCTGCGGTCAGTGCGTTGCGGATCACTTCAATTTCGATGGGGCCGAGGCTCATTGTGTGATCCTCCTTGCGATCAAGGCGCCGCCGGCTGCGAGCTTTGCTTGCCAGGCGCGGGAAATCCAATGGGTGGCGAAGGCTTCTTCGATGATGGCAGGGCCTGTGATGACATCATCAGCGCCTAGGGCTTCCCGGTCCCAGACTGTCACTTCACACCATTGCGCGCCATCAAAGGCGCGGCGCTTTGCCTTTTGGGCGGGGCGTGACGCTGGCCTTGGCTCACGCAATACAGGCTTTGCAAGCTTGCCAGTGGCAATGGCGCGGAAGGTGACGATCTCCACCGCCTCATCAGGATTGGCGTAGGAAAAGCGCTGCTTATGCGTTGCGTGAAAGCGCTGCAGCAGCGTTGCCAAATCAGCTTCATTCGGTGTCTGTACCGCGCCCCATGGCACCAGTAGTTCAAAGGCCTGGCCGTGGTAGCGCATATCAGCCGCGATGGTGATATCGCGCTCATCAGGTGGAATACCATCTTGCGCAAGGCGCGTATCGGCGGCGTTGCGCAATTCCGCGATGGTCTCGCGCATCTGTGGCAGGCTGGCGGGTTCAGCGCGTGTCAGGCGCGTGCGGGCGAGATCCTGCACCAGATCAGAAAAAAGAATGCCATAGGCGGAAAGCGTGCCGGGTTCACGTGGGAAGACCACTTCGCTGATGCCCATTTCTTCAGCAACTTCAGTTGCATGCAGCCCCCCAGCGCCGCCGAAGGAAAGCAGCGCAAAGTCTCGCGGATCAAGCCCTTTCTCAAACAAAGAAAGTCGCACCGCTGCGCCGAGATTGGCGTTTGTGACAGTCAGCATGCCTGCGGCAGCTTTTTCAAGTGACAGGTTCAGCGGTGCGGCGATGCGGGTTTCAATCGCGTTACGCGTTGCCGGCATATCAAGCTTGATAGCGCCGCCGAGAAAGAATTCCGGATCAAGCCTGCCAAGAGCCAGATTAGCATCGGTCACGGTGGGTTCCGTGCCGCCGCGCCCATAAGCAACTGGGCCCGGACGCGCGCCCGCGCTACGCGGACCCATGGTGAGCCGCCCGGCGGCATCAACCGAGCCGATGGAACCGCCGCCCGCGCCGATAGTGCGCATTTCAACCATGGGCAGACGTACCGGCAGGCGGTCAATCTCGCCTTGTGTAATCACCGAAACGCGCCCGGACTGCACCACCGAAACATCATAGGATGTGCCGCCCATATCTACGGCAACCAGGTTGGGGCGTGACAGCATTTCAGAAATACGTCCAGCGGCAAGTGCGCCACCTGATGGGCCAGAAAGCAAAAGCCGCGCTGGCTGTTCCGCCGCGACACGCAAACTGCAAACCCCACCATTGGATTGCACCAGGAACACCAGGGGCGAAAACCCATCCTCGCCCAGGCGCCTTTCAAGTCGGTCCAGATAGGCCTTGACCACGGGCATGAGTAGCGCGTTTAGCACTGTGGTTGAACATCGTTCATATTCGCGAATTTCCGGCGAAATGTCAGATGAAAGCGAAATCGGCAGGTCAGGCCGTGCTTGCTGGATCAACGCGGCAAGGCGCTTTTCATGAATGGGATTGGCATAGGCATGCAGCAGGGAAATCGCGATGGTTTCCGCGCCCAAAGCTTCGATCTGTTTCAGCAGCGCAGGTAGTTGTGCCTCATTAAGCGGTGTTTCCGCCGATCCATCAGCTCGCAGGCGTTCCGTCACACCAAGCCGTCGGTCGCGCGGGATCAGCGTTGGGAAGGGCTCCTGCGCTAAGCCGTAAATGTCACGCCGCACATGGCGATTGATTTCCAACACATCCTCAAAACCCGCTGTCGTCAGCAACACACCGCGGGCGAGTTTTCGTTCCAGCACGGCATTGGTGGCGATGGTGGTGCCATGTAGCAAAAGCCCAACATCAGCCAAGGCAAAACTAAAGCGTTCCGCTGCTTCCTTCACGCCGGCCAGCAGCCCAATGGAAGGGTCTTCCGGTGTTGTCGGCGTTTTCCATGCCTGCGCGATACCAACCCGCGCATCAAGAATCTGCAGATCGGTGAATGTGCCGCCAATATCAACGGCGATGCGGATGGGGCGAGAGGAGGTTGCAGTGCTCAAGGTCAGGGTCCGTTGAGAAAAGGTCAGCTCATGACACTTGGTAGCCACAGCGCGAGGCCAGGGAATACCATCAAAAGCGCGACCGCCAAAAGATATACGGCGAGGAACGGCATGACGCCGGCGAAGACATCCGTGATGGGGCCAGCGCGCTTTCGCATGCCTTGCAGCACATACATCACCGTGCCATCGGGCGGGCTGATCTGGGCGATTTCCACAAGCATGGTGACAATTACGCCGAACCAGATCGGGTCATAGCCAAGCGCGGTGACGATGGGGAACACCACAGGCACCGTAGTGATGATCATGGAAAAACCTTCCATGAAAGTTCCAAGCGCGACGTAAAGCGCGATGATGCAGAGCATGATGGCCCAAGGCGGAATGGGCAGGCCAGAAATCATGCCGGCGAGTGCCTGCGGCACATTGATCAATGTCAGGATATAATTCAGCAAATAGGCGCCGAACAGGATCAGACCAAGCAGTGCTGTATTGCGCGCCGTCGCCTCGGCTGAGGCATTCAGCATGCGGAGCGTCAGTTTCCCTTCAAGTGCAGCAAAAATCGCGGCGCCAACAACGCCAAGTGCCGCTGCTTCCGTGGGCGTGGCAAAACCACCATAGATTGAGCCCAGCACCAATAGGATCAGGAGAAGCGTCGGCACCAGATCAAGCAATGCACGCAGCTTCATGGCGAGCGGTAGCTTCGGCGGTTTTTCCATCGGGTGCTTCAAGCCATGGGCGAGAATAACGAGAATGAAAAGCCCAGTGACGAGCAGCGATGGAATGACCGCCGCGATATAAAGCGCGCCGACCGAGGTTTCCGTGATCAGCCCATAGATGATGAAGGTAATGCCTGGTGGAATGAGATTACCCAAAGCGCCGCCCGCCGCGAGCGAGCCCAGCACCATGCGTTGGCTGTATTTCGTATCCTGGAAATAGGGCAGCGCCACCGAACCCATGGTAGCGGCGGTTGCGACCGAGCTGCCAGAGATGGCCGAAAATACCGCGCAGGAAACAATATTGGTATGCAGCAAACCGCCAGGCATACGGTTCAGCCAGACGTTCAGCGCGCGATAGAGCCTGTCAGACAGTCCT
>JBIKWX010000309.1:0-3780 GCA_044356095.1 Roseomonas sp. | reverse complement strand
ACCTTGCGTGAGAGTTTTTCCAGCAACCCTTGGGCGGACCGGCTGGTAGACCAAGTGCTGCGACGGGAGTGATTTCGACAATCCAGCCTTTATTTCGCCTCTTTTTGCACCGCACCAATTCAAATAAACCAATATCTTGCGATGAAACATGCAGAAACAAGGCTTGAATCGCTTTTGGCAAAGCGTCATGGGAAAGTAACACTGGGTTGATGAGGACCGCGCTTCCCGCGCGGCTTTCAGCCCGGAACAGAAGGGTATGATGGACGGTTTTCTTCCCGCGGAACATGGTCGGCGCAAGACCCTCAAGGCCCCAATCGGCTGCGTGGGTGATGGGCTGCATTCCGGCCGCCGGATTTCCCTTACCATGCACCCCGCCGCCGCCGGCGCGGGCATTCAGTTCCGCCGCATCGATCTTGGTGTGGATATTCCGGCGCGCTTTGATTTCGTGACCGATACGCGGCTTTGCACGACCATCGCGGCACCCACGGCGCCGGCAGCGCGCATCGGCACCATTGAACACATCATGGCAGCCCTTGCAGGGTCGGGCATTGATGATGCCATCATCGAAGTGGATGGGCCGGAAATTCCCATTCTGGATGGCTCCGCCGCGCCCTTCCTGTTCCTGGTTGATTGCGCCGGCATCGCAACCAGCGCCGCGCCGCGCCAGATGATTGAAGTGCTGCGTTCGGTGCGCGTGGAAGATGCTCAGGGCGCCTTTGCCGAATTGCACCCGAATGCCGAGGTGGCCTTCGACGCCACGGTGGAAATTGACTACCCCAATACCGCCATCGGCCATCAATCGCTGAATATCCGCCTGACGCCAGAAGCCTTCCGCGTCGCGCTCGCAGATTCCCGTACTTTTGGCCTTAAGGAAGATGTCGCGCGGCTGCATGAAGCCGGCCTTGCCCTTGGCGGCAGCCTGGACAATGCGGTGGTGGTGGATGGCATGACCATCATGAACCCCGGTGGGCTCCGCCATGCGGATGAATTCATCCGCCATAAAATGCTGGATGTGGTGGGTGATCTTGCCCTGGCTGGTGCGCCGCTCCGCGCCCGTTTCATCGGTAGCCGGTCCGGCCATGCGCTGAACAACCAGCTTTTGCGCGCTCTTTTCGCCGATGCCAGCGCCTGGCGCTGGGTGGGCGGCACTGCCTCCCCGGCCAAGCAAAAGGCCCCCGCCTTCGCCTGAATGCGCATCTCTGGCCAAGGGTGATTTCACCCAGGGCCATTCTGCCCTATATCAACGCTGTCTTTCTGTTGAACCGGGATTCATGCGCCGCTTCCTGCCGATAGCCCTGCTTCTGACCCTTGCCGCTTGTGGCGGTTCAGGCCCGACGAACACCACGGGTGCGGACCCCTCCCTCACGCGCCGCGCTACCGCCAATGCGGCGGATGAGGAACCGCAGCAGCTTTATGTCCTTGGCATGCAGAACCTGCGCGCGCGCAACTATGCCCGCGCGGTCGAGTATTTCGATTCGATCGAGCGTGAGCACCCCTATTCCACCTGGTCCACCAGCGCCAAGCTGATGGCGGCCTATACGGAATATCTGCGCAATCGCTACACGGAAGCGATTGGCGCCTTGGATCGCTTCATTCAATTGCACCCGGCGCATCGCGACATCGCCTATGCCTATTACCTGCGCGCGCTGTCGCAATATGAACAAATCACCGATGCGCAGCGTGACCAGCGCCAGACGACCATTGCCATTGCATCCTTGCAGGAAGTCATCAATCGCTTCCCCGATAGCGCCTATGCCCGCGATGCCCGGCTGAAGATTGATCTCGGCCGAGACCATTTGGCCGGCAAGGAAATGACCGTCGGGCGCTTCTATCAGCGCCAGGGCCTGCATCAGGCCGCCATTGGCCGCTATCGCCGCGTGGTGGAGGATTTCCAGACCACCAACCACGTCCCCGAAGCCTTGCATCGGCTGGTGGAAATCTACCTGAATCTTGGCCTGCCCGAAGAAGCGCGCCGCAACGCCGCCGTGCTTGGCTATAACTATCCCGGCAGCGATTGGTATGCCGATAGCTATGCGCTGCTGGTCGCCGCCGGCGCCGAAGCGCGTGGTGAGCGTCCCGGCTTTGTCAGCCGGATGCTGAACAAGATTTTCTGAGCACGGGGCGGCGCGCCGATGCTCGCCTCTCTCGCCATTCGCGATGTGGTGCTGATCGAAAAGCTTGACCTGAGCTTTGATGCCGGGCTTGCGGTGCTGACGGGAGAAACCGGCGCGGGCAAATCCATTTTGCTGGATAGTCTTGGCTTGGCACTCGGCCAGCGTGCGGAGGCGGGGCTGGTGCGTGCGGGGCAGGCGCAAGCAAGCGTCGCCGCCGCCTTCCTGCCCGCGCATGATCACCCGTGTTTCGAGATTTTGCGCGACCAGGGCATCAGCGCCGAGGATGAATTAGTGCTGCGCCGCGTGCTGCAAGCCGATGGCAAATCCCGCGCCTTCATCAATGACCAGCCGGTGAGTGTTGCCTTGCTCAAACGCCTGGGGGCGACGCTGGTGGAAGTGCAGGGCCAGCATGAACAGGTGGGGCTCGCTGATCCCACCACCCATGCCGGGCTGCTGGATGCTTTCGGCGCGCTGGATGCAGATCGCAGCGCCACCGCCAGCGCCTGGGCTGCCTGGCGCGATGCCACACGTCGCCTGGCTGCCGCGCGCGAAGCCATTGCCAGCGCGCAGCGCGAAGAGGAATGGCTGCGCCATGCCGTTGGCGAATTGACCGACCTCGCGCCCGAAGAAGGCGAGGAAGACGCACTCGCCGCCGAACGCCAGAAGCTGCAACAGGGCGAACGCCGGGCCGAGGCGATTGCCGCCGCACTTGGTGAACTGACACCGCGTGACCGCCGCGCGGCTTCCCCCGCGCGCGCGCTTCGTGAAGCGGCGCGTGCGCTGGAACGCCTGCCGCCACCGAATGACGAAGCGCAGCCCGCCATCCAGGCGCTTGCCGCCGCGCAGGATGCGTTGAGCGAGGCTGAGACCTTGCTCACGCGGCTGATGCATGAAACCGGCCCCGATCCGCGCCGCTTGGAACAGGTGGAAGAACGGCTATTCGCGCTCCGCGCCGCAGCGCGGAAACATACCGTGCCTGTCACGGAACTGCCGGCCTTGCTCGGCAAGTTACGCGCCAGGCTGGAAGCGCTCGATGCCGGAGCGGGCGAAGTCGCCACACTTGAAGCCGCCGAAGCCAAGGCGCGCGCCAGCTACATCACTGCGGCCGGCAAGCTTTCCGCCGCGCGCCGCAAATCCGCCAGCGCGCTGGAAAAAGCGCTTGCCGAGGAATTGCCGCCGCTGAAGCTGGACCGCGCGCGGCTGGTGATTGATATTTCTGCGCGTGATGAGGCCGCCTGGGGGGCAGATGGGCAGGATCGCGTGACTTTCCTTGTCGCGACCAATCCAGGGCAAACGCCAGGACCGCTCGCCAAAATCGCCTCGGGCGGGGAATTGTCGCGGCTGATGCTGGCGCTGAAAGTGGTACTCGCGCGCGGGTCGCCCGTGCCGACACTGATTTTTGACGAGGTGGATAGCGGCATTGGTGGCGCCACCGCCGCCGCCGTAGGAGAACGCCTGGCGCGCGTGGCGGACCGCGTGCAAGTGCTGGTGGTGACGCATAGCCCGCAAGTCGCGGCGCGCGGTGCGCGGCATTTCCGCGTTGCCAAGCAAGTGAAAGGACAGCGCGCGGAAACGCGGGTTGAAATACTGGATCAGGCGGAACGGCATGAGGAATTGGCGCGCATGCTCGCCGGCGAAAAAGTGACCGAAGCGGCGCGCGCGGCAG
>JBIKWX010000081.1:0-13109 GCA_044356095.1 Roseomonas sp. | reverse complement strand
TGGGACATCGTTGACCTGGCTAAGCGCCAACCGCCCGCCAACGGGGGGCGCGAGCCCGAATGGGCGACGCCGCTTATGCGGCGAAGCCAAGCGCGCGGAGGCGCGCGCCGGCGTTTGTGGGCGGATCGGCTAGGATCCGCAACAATTTGAATCAGGCGCCAAACCCCGCATTCAACCCTGCAATCGCTGCCGCATACTCGCGCCTTAGTCGCGCCACCAACTCCGCCGTGCTCGGCACATCATGAATGGCACCAACCCCCTGGCCCGCCGACCAGATATTCTTCCAGGCGCGCTTTTCGCTGCTGCCCAGATGGAGCTCTCGGTTGAATTCGGGCAGGTTTTCGGGGTCAAGCCCCGCCGCTTCCAGTGATGCGCGCAGGAAATTGCCATTCACCCCGCTGATCGCATTGGTATAGACAATATCCTTCGCCGTCGCGGCAAGGATCATTTGCTTGTAATCCTCCGGCGCGCGGCTTTCCGTGGTCGCGATGAAGCGTGTGCCCAGGTAAGCGAAATCTGCCCCCGCCGCCCGCGCCGCCACCACATGCGCCCCGGTGGACATGGCACCCGATAGGATGATGGTGCCTTGATAGAATTGCCGGATTTCATGCAAGAAGGCGAAGGGGTTATAGGTGCCGGCATGGCCGCCCGCGCCGGCGGAAACCGCAATCAGCCCATCAACGCCGGCTCCCGCCGCCTTCTGCGCATGGCGCAGATTGATCACGTCATGGAATACCAGCCCGCCATAGCCATGGATGGCCTCCACTACCTCAGACACCGCGCCGAGGGAGGTGATCACGAAGGGCACGCGCTGGCGCACCGTTTCGGCCAAATCCGCATCCAGCCTGGTGTTGGACCGATGCACGATCAGATTGACGCCAAAGGGCGCGGCGGCATTGCCGGTTCTTTCGCGGATTTCGGCGAGCCATTCCCCATAGCCCTCAGTGCTGCGCTGATTAAGCGCGGGAAAGCTGCCCACCACGCCGGCCTTGCAGGTTTCCACCACCAGATCGGGGCCGGAGACCAGGAACATGGGGGCGGCAATCACCGGCAGGGCGATTCTGCCCTGGAACAAGGCGGGGATGGGCATAGGCAATCCTTCAAACGGGGGTGCCCAAGCCTGCCGGGGCCGGGCAAAGGGCGCAAGGCCATAACCTTATTGCATCCGGGCGCAAAGCAAGCCTAGGCTTCCCCCTCAGGCACCGTGAGCGTGCCATGGGATGAAACGGCGCCAGGCGCCAGGGTAGAGGAAGTCCGGCATGAAACTCGGCGCGGCCATTGCAGAAATCATGAAGCGTGAGGGGATTCAGATCCTCACCGGCTATCCGGTCAATCATTTGATCGAATACGCGGCGGATGCGGATATCCGCCCCATCATGGTCCGGCAGGAGAGAATCGGCCTGCATATGGCGGATGCCATTTCGCGCGTAACATCGGGCCGCACCATCGGCGCCTTCTGCATGCAGCATGGCCCGGGCGCCGAGAACGCCTATGGCGGCGTGGCGCAATGCTATGGCGAAAGCGTGCCCGTGCTGGTGCTGCCCATGGGTTATCCGCGCCGCATTGCGCATATTGACCCGAATTTCAATTCTTCCGTGCAAATGCGCGGCATCACCAAATCTGCTGAGCCCATCATGAGCGCGGCTGAGGTGCCGAATATTTTGCGCCGTGCTTTTGCGCGGCTACGCAATGGCCGAGGCGGTCCCGTGCTGGTCGAAATCCCGACCGATATGTGGAATGAGGAAGTGCCGGAACCGCTCGCCTATCACCCGGTTGCGGCCACGCGTTACGGGCCTGATCCGGTTGATCTGGAACGCGCCGCGGCCATGCTGGCCAAGGCAAAACGCCCTGTAATTTATGCCGGCACCGGCGTGCATTGGGCGCGCGCCTGGCCGCAATTGCAGGCTTTGGCTGAAATGCTGGCGGCGCCTGTTACGACCAGCCTTGGCGGCAAATCCGCCTTCCCGGAAGACCACCCGCTTGCTTTGGGGTCAGGTGGCCTCGCGATGCGGCGTGGTGTGCGGCATTTCCTGGATAATGCCGATGTGATCCTTGGGATTGGGTGTTCATTCACCGAGACGAATTTTGGCGTGAAAATGCCAAGCGGCAAGAAGATCATTCACGCGACGCTTGATCCTGACCATTTGGGCAAGGATATTCCGATTGACATCGGCCTGATCGGCGATGCGGGCCTGACCATGGATGGGCTGATTGCGGATCTTGCCACGCGCATCAAGAAGCCGCGCAGCCGGACGGCGGTTGCCAAGGAAATCGCCGCGCTGGACAAGGAATGGCTCGCGGCCTGGGCGCATAAGACGGATAGCGATGCCTCCCCGCTCAACCCCTATCGTGTGTTGCGCGATTTGTGGCGGACGGTGGATGTGGACAATACCATCATCACCCATGATGCCGGCAGCCCGCGCGATCAGCTCTCGCCCTTCTGGGTCAGCCGGAAGCCGCTGACTTATCTCGGCTGGGGCAAGACCACGCAGTTGGGCTATGGGCTTGGGCTCGCCATGGGTGCCAAGCTCGCGGCGCCGGATAAGCTTTGCATCAATGTCTGGGGCGATGCGGCGATTGGCTTCACGGGGATGGATTTCGAAACAGCGGTGCGTGAGCGCATCCCCATTCTTTCAATCCTGCTCAACAACTTCTCCATGGCGATTGAATTGAAGGTCATGCCGATCAGTACGAAGAAGTATCGCTCCACCGATATTTCCGGCGATTACGCGGCCATGGCGCGCGCCTTCGGCGGTTATGGCGAAAGGGTTGAAAAGATCGCGGACATTATCCCGGCGATCAAGCGCGGCATTGAACAGACCAAGAATGGCACGCCGGCGCTGCTGGAATTCATCACGTCGAAGGAAACGGAAGTCTCACGCCAATAGAAGCGGTGAACCGCAGGCCGGGAAGGGATAGGTTATGGCGACAGTAGAAATTCGCGACGTCAAAAAGGCCTTCGGTTCCACGCAAATTCTGCATGGCGTGAGCGTGGATATCGAAGACGGGCAATTCGTTGTGCTGGTCGGGCCTTCCGGCTGCGGCAAATCCACCTTGCTGCGCATGTTGGCGGGGCTTGAGAATATCACGGGTGGTGAAATCGCGATCGGCGATAGAGTGGTGAATAAGGTGCCGCCGAAGGATCGCGATATCGCGATGGTCTTCCAGAACTACGCGCTTTATCCGCATATGACCGTCTATCAGAACATGGCCTTTTCCATGAAGTTGGCAGGCGCGCCCAAGGAAGTGATGGATCAGGAAGTGCAGAAGGCTGCGCGCATTCTGGGGCTTGAACAGCTATTGCATCGCTTCCCGCGCCAGCTTTCTGGTGGCCAGCGCCAGCGTGTGGCGATGGGGCGGGCCATTGTGCGCAACCCGCAAGTGTTCTTGTTTGATGAGCCCTTGTCCAATCTTGATGCGAAGCTTCGCGTGCAGATGCGCTCCGAAATCAAGGATTTGCATCAGCGCCTGAAGGTCACCACGGTTTATGTGACGCATGACCAGATCGAAGCCATGACCATGGCGGATAAGATTGTGGTCATGAACCATGGCCGCATTGAACAGGCCGGCGCGCCGCTTGAACTTTATGACCGTCCGGCCAATCTTTTTGTGGCGGGCTTCATTGGCTCACCGGCGATGAATTTATTGATGGGGCGGATCAGCGAAGGTGCTTTCATTGATGCTGGCGCAACGCGCTGGCCCTTGCCGGCGCAATATGCGTCAATGGAAGGCAGAGAGGTTGTCTACGGTATTCGCCCGGAACATCTGCGGCTTGATCCAAATGGCATTGAAGGGCGGGTGCATGTGGTGGAGCCAACCGGTTCTGAAACCCAGGTGATGCTTCGCACCAGCATGTGCGCGGTGATGGGTGATGTCTCGCTCATCGGCGCGTTTCGGGAACGGATTACGGCGCGTCCCGATGAAGCGCTTTCGATATCGCCCGAACTTTCCCTTGTACACATCTTCGACAAGGCAAGCGGGCAGAGGATTTAGTTTTCGTTCAACCAAACATCAGGGAGTGAAGAAATGGCCAATATCATCACAAGACGCAGTATCCTTGGTGCCGGTGTCGGCATGGCGGCGCTTGCCGCTGGTGGCGACGCGCTGGCGCAACTCCAGGTGCGCGGCGATGCCAGCGTTGCCGCGCCGCGCCTGCCGATTGAAAACGGCGCGACCTTGCGCATCCTGCGCCCGGTGCGCTTTGTTGCACCGGACGAAGAAGTGTTCCGCGCCAATGCTGCGCGCTTCACCCAGCAAACTGGCGTGCAGGTGCGTGTTGATTTCGTGGGTTGGGAAGACATCAACCAGCAAACCGCCGTCACCGCCAATACCGGCGCGGGCCCGGATTGCATCATCGGCTTCGGCGATTCGCCCCATATCTATGCCGATAAGCTGGTTGAGGTTTCGGATATTGCTGAATATCTCGGCAAGAAATTCGGTGGCTGGATGTTCGGCGGCGAAAAACTCGGCAAGCGGCACGGCACCAATAACTGGATCGGCCTGCCCATGGGTGGCACTTCTGGCCCGCTGA
This sequence comes from Roseomonas sp., assembly GCA_044356095.1. Classification (GTDB taxonomy): domain Bacteria; phylum Pseudomonadota; class Alphaproteobacteria; order Acetobacterales; family Acetobacteraceae; genus Neoroseomonas. Next base: position 8,578 of record JBIKWX010000081.1, on the reverse strand, counting down.
TCTGGCGCAAATCCGCCGTGAATGAAGTGGGCTTCCAGGCGCCGCCCAATGATCTGCCGAGCGTGCTTGAACTCTGCCGGCGTCTGCGCCGCGCCAACAAGCCGGCCGGCTTCGCGCTCGGCAATGCGATGGGCGATGGCAATGGCTTCGCCAATTGGCTGATGTGGAGCCATGGTGCTTCCATCACCGATGAAAGCGGCGCGGTTTCGGTCAATAGCCCGCAGACGCTCGCGGCGCTGAATTACCTCAGGGAACTCTACCCGACCTTTGTTGATGGCGGCACGATTGCCTGGGGCGATATCAGCAACAATCAGGCCTATGCGGCGAATACCTGCTGGCTCACGCAGAATGGCGTATCGCTCTATTTCGCGCTGAAGAATGACCCGGCGACACGCGCCATTGCTGATGATTCGGAACATAGCGTCATGCCGCTTGGTCAGGCGAATAGCTGGCCCAATGCGCCATTGACCCTGAACGCCATGGTGTTCCGCCACAGCCGCTTCCCGAATGCGGCCAAGGCCTTCCTGACTTTCATGATGGAAGTGGAACAATACGAACCATGGCTCAATGCCAATCTTGGCTATTGGGCGCATCCGCTGAACGCCTATCGGGCGGCGCCGGTTTGGACCAGCGATCCGAAGGTCACGATCTTCCGTGATGCCATGAACAACCAATTCTGGAATGGCTATAAGGGCCCGATTTCCGAAGCCTCTGGCCAGGCCAATGCGGAATATGTGCTGGTGCAGATGTTCGCTTCTGTTGCCTCTGGTCAGGCAACGCCAGAAGCGGCCATGCGTGAAGCGGATCGCCGGTCGCGCCGTATTTTCCGTCGCGGCTGAAGTCAACAAGGGCGGCCTTCCATGCAAAGGCCGCCCCCTGCCGGAGCCTCTTGAATGTCCAGCACCACTACCGGATGGGTCCGGCCGAAGATCGAGCAGAACTGGCTGACCAGGCTGCTCGATTGGAAGCCCTTTCTGATCATCCTCTGCCTGCTGCCGGCGGTTGGCCTGCTGGCAGTATTCCTGACCTATCCGCTGGGGCTTGGCATTTGGTTGGCGTTCACCGATACCACCATCGGGCGGAGCGGGCGCTGGGTCGGGCTCGAAAACTTCGAATTCATGATCGAAGACCCGATTTTCTGGAACGCTGTGTTTTTCAGCGTGTTTTACACAGGCGTTGCCACCATCGGGAAATTCGCGCTCGGGCTTTGGTTGGCGCTGCTGTTGAATAATCACTTGCCCTTTAAGTCACTGCTGCGCGCCATCATTCTGCTGCCCTGGATTGTGCCGACGGTGCTGACGGCGGTCGCTTTCTGGTGGATCTATAATCCGCAATTTTCTGTCATTTCCTGGATGCTGATCGAACTTGGGCTGCGTGATACCAATGTGGATTTCATCAATACCGCCTGGCCTGCACGCTGGTCGCTGATTGCTGCCAATATCTGGCGCGGCATTCCCTTTGTTGCGATTTCGCTATTGGCCGGATTGCAAACCATTTCGCCATCGCTGTATGAGGCCGCACTGCTGGATGGCTCCACCGCCTGGCAGCGCTTTCGCTACATCACCTTCCCGATGCTGCTGCCGATCCTGGCGATTGTCATGACCTTCAGCATCATCTTCACCTTTACGGATTTCCAGTTGGTCTATGCCATCACGCGTGGTGGGCCGGTGAATTCCACGCATTTGCTGGCAACCCTTGCCTTCCAGCGCGGCATTCCGGCGGGGCAATTGGGCGAAGGGGCGGCGATTGCGGTTTCCATGATTCCCTTCCTCGTTTTCGCAACCTTGTTCAGCTATTTCGCCCTGGCACGCCGCAAATGGCAGCAGGGTGAGAGCAATGATTGACGCCGGGAGCAAAATGCCATGAGCGCCACAACGCAAGAAGAAGAAATCCAGTCCAGCGCTGCCCCGCCATCCGAAGCCATGGCCTGGGACAGCAAGGCGCGGCGGATGGTCACCATCTATCTGCCGCTCGCCTGCTTTCTGATCATCCTGCTGTTTCCGTTTTATTGGATGACCATCACCTCCTTCAAACCGAATGCGGAGCTTTACGACTACAAGACACATAACCCTTTCTGGATCAGCTCCCCAACGCTCGATCACATCAGGCTGCTGCTGTTCAATACGGCCTATCCAAGATGGCTGATGACCACGATGATGGTGGCGGTTGGCGCGACCATTCTCTCGCTCGTCAGTTCCACGCTGGCTGCCTATGCCATTCAGCGCTTGCGCTTCACGGGCAGCCAATATGTCGGGCTTGCGATCTATCTTGCCTATCTGGTGCCGCCTTCCATCCTGTTCATTCCGCTCGCGACCATGGTGTTTCAGCTTGGGTTGTTTGATACGCCCTTCGCGCTGATCCTGGTTTATCCGACCTTCCTGGTGCCCTTCTGCACCTGGCTGCTGATTGGCTATTTCAAATCCATTCCCTATGAGCTTGAGGAATGCGCTTTGATTGATGGCGCCACGCGGCTGCAAATCCTGCGGCAGATTACGTTGCCGCTTGCCGTGCCGGGGCTGATCAGCGCGGGCATCTTCTCCTTCACGCTCTCCTGGAATGAATTCATCTATGCGCTCGCCTTCATCCAATCGAGTGAGAACAAGACCGTTCCCGTCGCGATCCTGACCGAATTGGTCACAGGCGATGTCTATCAATGGGGCGCGCTGATGGCGGGTGCCTTGCTGGGCTCGCTGCCGGTTGCGATCTTCTATTCCTTCTTCGTGGATTACTACGTTTCCTCCCTGACCGGCGCGGTCAAGGAATGATCTGAAAAGGACCGATCACATGGCTAAATTCACCATCCTGACGCCCGCGGCGGCGTCCTTCACCACATCAGGCGGCGGCTATGATTATGAGCTGGAAGCGCTTGATGGCATGGGGGTGGAGATCATCGAATGTCAGCCGACTGAGAAGGATTTCATTGCCAAGGCAGGGCAGGCTGATGCGGTCTACGCAAAGGGCATGCAATTCAATGCCAAGATGATCAAGGCGCTGAAGAAGTGCCGCATCATCGCGCTTGGTTCCGTTGGTGTTGATTATGTGGATGTGGCGGCCGCGACCGCGCAGGGCATCCCGGTCACGAATTGCCCGGATACCTTCATTGAAGAAGTGGCCGATCACGCCATGATGCTGCTGCTGGCAACCCATCGGCGCTGCATTGAACAGGACCGCATGGTGCGTGAAGGCCGCTGGGGTGAAGGCCGCCCGCAATTGCTGCAAATCCCGCGCCTGATGGGCCAGACCATGGGCTTCATCGGCTTTGGACGTGTGGCACGTGCCACCGCGCATCGGGCCCGCGCCTTTGGCCTGCATATGAAGGCGTTTGATCCCTTCGTGGAAGAACTGACCATGTCAGCACTTGGCGTGGAACCCGCGAGCCTTTCCGATCTGCTCGCGACCTCTGACTTTGTTTCCATGCATTTGCCGGATACCCCCGAAACGCGTGGCTTCTTCAAGGAAAAGCACTTCAAGCAGATGAAGAAGAACGCGCTGTTTATCACCACAGGCCGTGGTCCCACCGTGGAAGAAGCCGGCCTGATCAAGGCGCTGCAAAAGGGCTGGATCGCGGGCGCTGGCATTGATGTGTTTGAGATTGAGCCGACCAAGCCAGATAATCCGCTGCACAAGATGCAGAATGTGATCCTGTCGCCGCATAATGCCTCGGCCTCGGCGCGGTTTGATCCGGCGCGCAAGCGCCGCGTGGGGCAGAATATTTCGCTCGTGCTTTCGGGTCGTTGGCCGCTGTCTTGCGTGAATCCAACAGTGCTGACGGGCACAAGCCTCAAGCGTTGGCAGCCCTATTCCATGGAACGCGGGCCGAATTCGTAACAAAACCAAGGCGCATCACATGTCTGAAACTGAAAATCCCGTTCTGCTCACACGGGAAGGGCCGGTGGTGCGCCTTACCCTCAACCGGCCGCACCGGCGCAATGCCATGTCGGCGGCGATGGGGGTTGCCTTGGATGCGGCGCTTGATGCGCTGGAGCAAGACACCTCCGCGCGCATTGTGATTTTCTCAGGCGCTGGCGGGCATTTCTGTGCGGGGCTTGATTTGACGGAAGTGGGTTCGCAGGGCACGGAAGCGGAACGCCTGGCTGCCGCGCAGCAACGCAATCACGCAACCGGGCAACGCTTTATCAGGCTCTGCAACCTGCCGCAGGTCGTGATTGCGGCCGTGCAGGGCTCGGCCCATGCCGGCGGGCTTGGCTGGGTTTGCGCGGCGGATATCGCGATTGCCACCGCCGATGCGCGCTTTGCCGCACCGGAAGCCAAACGCGGCCTGGTGCCGGCGCAAATCCTGCCCTGGATGGTGCGCCGCATGGGCCGCAGCAATGCCGCGCGCATGGTGCTGCAAGGCCATGTCATTGATGCGCCTGAAGCCGCGCGCATTGGCCTCGTGCATCAATTGGTTGCCGATGCGCCCGCCTTGGATGCTGCTGTCGCTTTGGTAATTGCGGATTGCCGGCAGGGTGCGCCGCGTGCGCTGGCCGAGACCAAGAAACTGATCGCAGCCCTCGGCCCGCTTTCGCCCGATGGCTATGCGGAAGCTGGCGCGCTTGCTTTCGCGCGTTGCGCCTCGGGCGATGAGGCGCGAGAGGGCATCGCCGCATTCAAGGAAAAGCGCCTCCCTGCCTGGGCGTCCTGAGCCCCAATCCGACCAGCGCTGAGACCAGCAAAAGCTGCACTGCCATCAGGATTTGCGGCAGGGTCCAGCTTCCGGTGAAGCTGACCAGCGTGGCAAAAATCGAAGGCCCTGCGACATAGCCGAGAAAGACGAAAATCGTTGAACCCGCGGTCGCATCCGCGACCTTGCCGGGTGGCGCAAGCCGCGCGACTTCCGCCAATGAAATGCCGTTCCAGGACGCACCGAAAAATCCTGTGATTGCGCAAATCAGCGCGAGTGGCCAGAAGCCGGCATCAGCGGGCAGCAACGCCAAGGCAAGGATGGCGCCGCCCGCGACGAAGCCCTGCGCCACCAGATTGGCGAGAGCATTGCCGGTGCGGTCCGCGACCCAGCCCAGCAGAATACGCGCCACCACGCCGGCGAATTGCATGGCGGCAAAAACGCTGCCCGCCAGCACCAGATCAAAGCCGCGCTTTTCGACAAGCCAGGTCACGGTGAAGGAAAACAGGCAGCCCTGGCAAATGGCGAAGGAAACCGAAAGCGCGGTCACGCGCTTCAGCGCTGGGTTTTGTTTGAAGCTCGCCAAGGGGGCGCTGATGGCGCGCGGCGAGAATATGTCGGACAAGCGAAGCGGCTGCGCGCGATTGCGCTCCGCATCAAAAGCCGGGCGCAGCGGTTGGATCACCAGGATAGCGGCAACGCCAACACCAAAGGCCAGCATCAACGCTGCCGGCCAGCCATAGGCGAGTGCGACGGGGGCCGCGACCAGCCCGGCCAAGGCGCCCCCGGCTGGCGCGCCGGCCTGTTTGATGGAAAAGATCAGCGATCGATGCGCAGGCGGCGCGGTTGCGGCCAGCATGCGGCTGCCGGCAGGTGGCGTCGGCCCATAGCCAAGCCCCAACATGAAGGCCGCGAGGAATATCGCCCAAGCCTGACCGAGGCTCGCCACCAATAGCGCCGTCACCGCCATGGCCGTGCCCAATTGCAGCATCCGCACCGGCCCCATGCGGGCCAGGAAAACGCCGCCAATCATCAGATACAGCACGGTCGCGAGTGCCGTCAGCGATGAAAGATTGCCCACACGTTCCGGCGCCAGCCCCGTGCTTGCCATGATCAGGGGGGCGATCACCGGCAGGCTCTGACCCATGAAGGAGGCGACCAATTGCATCAGCATGGAGGCGCCAAGGGCGGCGAGCCAGTGTTTCATCTGGGCATCTTGCCGGGTTAACGCTGCCTGGACCAGGGGTTGCCCTGCTGACAATTCGGCCAAGCCGCCCTATGTGACCCGCGCCCCGACACCTAGCCGAGGATTCCCATGGCCCAGCCTGATGAAATGAAGCCGCTTCGCCCCCTGGCCGCCCTGATCTTCGGGTCGCGCTGGCTGCAATTGCCGCTCTATCTCGGGCTGATCGTGGCGCAATGCGTCTATGTCTATAAATTCCTCAAGGAATTGACCCATTTGGTGCTGGACGCCTCGACCTTCACCGAACAGCAGATCATGCTGATTGTCCTTGGCCTTATTGATGTGGTCATGATCGCCAATCTGCTGGTCATGGTGATTGTTGGCGGGTTTGAGACCTTTGTGTCGCGCCTGAACCTGGCGGGCCACCCCGATCAGCCGGAATGGCTGAGCCATGTGAATGCCAGCGTGCTCAAGATCAAATTGGCCATGGCGATTGTGGGCATTTCGTCCATCCATTTGCTGCGGACCTTTATCGAGGCCGGGAATCTGGGTTCGCCCCAAGCCGCCTTCACGGAGACGGGGATCATGTGGCAGACCATCATCCACACCATCTTCATCCTCTCGGCGATTGGGATTGCGCTGGTGGATCGGCTATCCACCGTGCCGACTGGGGTGAAATCTGGTCATTAAGGGTGGTTTCGGCCGCAGATTCGGCTTTTCTGCGGCGGCCGGCCGTATTAGAATTGTAACTTCCAAGCCCCGGCATAAGGGTGCTGGCAGACCTCATCAACCACATAACAGGGGAGTTTCCCGCAGTGGAACGTCGTAATTTTATCAAGCAGGCTGGCTTCGGCTCTACCGCCGTCGCCGCCACCGTATTGGCGAGCCCCGCCATCGCGCAGACCATGCCGGAAGTCCGCTGGCGCCATACTTCTGCCTTCCCAAAATCGCTCGATACGCTGTTTGGCGGGACCGAGCTTTTTGCCAAAATCATCAATGAAATGTCGGATGGCAAGTTCCAACTCCGCATCTTCGCCGCCGGGGAAATCGTGCCCGCCTTGCAGGTCTATGATGCGGTGCAGAATGGCACGGTCGAAATCGGCCAGGATGCGGCCTATTACCATTTCGGCAAGGATCCCTGCTTCGTCTTCGAAACAGGCCTGCCCTTCAGCCTCAATCAGCGGCAATATTATTCCTGGCTCCGTAATGGCGGCGGCCATGAATTGATCAATGATTTCTATCGCCCGCTTGGCGTACGGTCCTTCACCTTTGGCGGCACGGCCTGCCAGATGGGTGGTTGGTTCCGCAAGGAAATCAATACGGTTGAGGATCTGCGCGGCCTGAAATTCCGCGTGGGTGGCTTTGCCGGCAATATCCTGCGCCGCCTTGGCGTTGTGCCACAGCAGATTGGCGCGGGCGATATCTACCCCGCGCTGGAACGTGGCACGATTGATGGCGCCGAATGGGTCGGCCCCTATGATGATGAAAAACTCGGCTTCAATAAGGTCGCTCGTTTCTATCATTATCCCGGCTGGTGGGAAGGCGCTTCCTGCGGCACGCTGTTCATCAATGAGCGGGCGTGGAATTCGATTCCCAAGAGCTACCAGGCGATGATCGAAGCTGCGGCAGGTATCGTCACCGCGTCCATGGTGCCGAAATATGACGCGCTGAATCCGCAGGCGTTGAAGCGCCTGATTGCGGGCGGCACGCAGCTGAAGGCCTTCTCGAACCCTGTTCTGCAGGCCTGCTACGATGAGTGCTGGAAGTATTACGATGAAGTCGCGGCGCAGAACGCCAATTTCAAGCGCATTCTGGATAGCCTGAAGGCGTTCCGGCCGGATGGAGTCGCCTGGTTCCGCGTGGCAGAAGGAACTTTCGACAACTTCATGCACAGGATGTCGGCTGCCAACCGCATTTAAGCCAGCCGCTTAGTTGGGTTTTTGGAGCCGGTCAGGTGGCAGCACCTGACCGGTTTTTTGTTGCCTGATGACGCCCAAAAAAACCCCATGGCAGGTCGCCATGGGGTTTGCCTTGAGGGCTCGGCCAGGAGTTACCTTGGCGGCCCCCCGAAGCTTGGCGGCGGCAGATCATCCTCCTCGGCTGGTGGCGCGATCTCAATCTTGACGGTATTGGGGTCAACACCATGCGGCTTATCCAGGAAGAAGGTGACTGTGATCGGTGCGAAGATAACGATCGCCACCATGATGAGCTGCAAGCCCACCCAGGGAATGGCGCCCCAATAGATATCCGCGCTGCTGATGGTCTTTGGAATGACGCTGCGGAGATAGAACAGCGCAAAGCCGAAGGGCGGGTGCATGAAGCTGGTTTGCATATTCACGCACAGCATCACGCCAAACCAGATCAGCGCCGCATCCGCACCAACCACCGGGGTCAATAGCTTCTGCGCCACCGGGGCCAGCATGGGCACGATGATGAAGGCGATTTCGAAGAAATCGAGGAAGAAGGCCAGGAAGAAGACCAGCAGATTGACCGCGATCAGGAAGCCCCAAACGCCGCCCGGCAGGCTGGTCAGCCCATGTTCCACCCAAAGATTGCCATCCACCCCGGCAAAGACGATGGAAAAGCAGGTAGCCCCCACCACGATGAAGGCGACCATGGAGGTGATGCGCATGGTGGAGCGCATGCCCTCCACAATCAAATCATGCAGCGCCTTATCCTGCCAGGCGCGCCAGCACAGCCAGATGATGGAGGCAAAAAACACGGAGAAGCTGATGCGAAACGGCACCGTCTTCATGCCGACCGTATAGGCA
>JBIKWX010000079.1:0-13121 GCA_044356095.1 Roseomonas sp. | reverse complement strand
CCTTCCCACCACCTTGCCGTAACGGCCCCAGCCACTAACACTGCCAAGTATACTATATAGGCCAAACGCTGAGGGTATGAATCCTTGACTGCGTAGAGTACTATTTGTTCGGGACGAAAATGTGACAGCCGATCGTTACTCGGATCAACAACGAACAGAATAATGCCGCCGCAAAGACCGGCCAGCAAGATCGTAATAAAAGCGGCTTTCCGGTCGGCCTGCTGAATAAGCCGAGAGCCCGCCGCCATTTCGCTCTTCAGCATGTTCAGCAGGCCAAAACCTTGCCAGCGCGACGAAATGGCTTTAAGAGAAATCATGTTCTTGTTCGCTTAAAGCTGCTGTCATGATTTGAAAAGAGCCTCCCCCGATATAACCCGTTGGGTTCGGTTCGTCCAGCTTCGAAAATCAAACCTGCCCAAGATGGCGCATTCGATGCATCTTTCGCTCACCGCTATGACTTAGTTTCTAACCTGGATTATGCGCCGCCCCAGGCTCGCCATGCGGGACATCAAGCGAACAAGCTTATAACAGATTTCTTTCCGAAAAACTTGGTATTTTCGCCCCCTGTGAATTTTTGTCGCAAATTTAGAGACTTGCTCCGAGCAGGCGGTAGCTCATGAATAATGCGGGATGAAGACGATCCGGTTATTGAGGCCGTTCGGGGGCCGGGGTGCTCCCGGTTGTCGAACCTTGGGGGTCCGTTTCATTTTTCCCATTTCAGTCCCCACCGCCCCGCCATTCCACTTCCCAACTTATGCTGCGCCGCAACACAATAAAACCATTTCAGATCAACGCATTAAACCTTGTTAGAAAAATCACCCCACCCTCAAGCTTTGGAGAGAATCCCCCGATTCGGAGAGAAAAAGCCCGACCATTCCGCCCCCGCACCATCAAGGTTTCTGGCCAAAAGCCCGCAAATACTCGGGAATGTCCAAGCCCGCCCGGGGCAGAGAGCATGTTTGCGTAAGGGGAGGTGGCGTCCCGTACGGGATTCGAACCCGTGCTGCCAACGTGAAAGGCTGGTGTCCTAGGCCTCTAGACGAACGGGACAAGGCCTGAAGCCGCGCTCAATAGCCTCTGTTGCGCGCCACGCCTAGCCCCCCTTGCCCACTTATCGCGCTCACTTGCCAGAAAATCAGCTTCCGGCTTCTGTGATGGCCCCATTACCCTGGCTCTGATAATGTCTGACGCTCTCTGCCGGCTTTACCTCATCACCCCTGAGCGACTGGATCCCCCGGTCTTTCGCGATTCTCTCGCCGCAGCGCTCGATGCCGGCGATGTCGCCTGCCTGCAATTGCGCCTGAAGGACGCCAGTGAAGACCAAATCAAGCGCGCGACGGAAATCTTGATGCCCATTGCGGCCGCGCGGGATGTCGCGTTTCTGCTGAATGACAATGCTGCTCTCGCTGCCAAGCTCGGCTGCGATGGCGCGCATCTCGGCCAAACCGATGGCGATCACGCCGAAGCGCGCCGCCTGCTTGATGGGCGCATTCTTGGTATCACCTGCCATGCCTCAAGGCATCTCGCGATGAAAGCCGGCGAATTGGGCGCTGACTATGTTGCCTTCGGCGCCTTTTTCCCGACCGAGACCAAGGCAACCATACACCGCGCCACGCCCGATATCCTGGCCTGGTGGCAGGAAATGTTCGAAATCCCCTCAGTCGCCATTGGCGGTATCACCGCAGCCAATTGCGCGCCGCTGGTGCAAGCGGGGGCGGATTTCCTGGCCGTTGTCGGCGCGGTCTGGAACCACCCGGAAGGGCCGGCGAAAGGTGTGCTCAGCATGAATGCCGCCATTGCGAGGGCGCACAACGCCTGACTGGACTTGACGCGTCTTTATGCCACTGACATTCGTCGTGAAGACCGCCTAGCGTTCGAAGGCCAGGGGGCTTTTGTCCCCCAACGCTGAATGCCTGCGACGCGGGTTACAGGTATTACCAAATCCTGCGCCTGATGACTCATTTGCGGTCCTCCCCGACGCGGTGAGTATGTGATTGAACATGGTGAGCACAGGAGGCTTACCATGCCACGCGTGATCACCTTACGTTCTGACTTTACCGCTTCGGACTTTCGCCATCTGGCGCGGCTGAGTAGGGGTGCGCCCCAAGCGCGCATCCCCCTAGCCCCACACCCCATTCCGCCCCATCTTCCCCCCATGTCGTTCCCGAACCACCCCATCTACCTGGACAACCACGCCACCACGCCGGTGGACCCTCGCGTGCTCCAGGCCATGCGCCCCTTTTGGGAAGCGCAATTCGCCAACCCCGCCAGCGCCGAACACGTCATGGGCCGTGCCGTGGCCGAAGCCGTGGAAGCCGCGCGTGAGCACATCGCCGAATTGATCGGCGCCTCGGCCGCCGAGATCATCCTCACCTCCGGCGCGACTGAGGCGAATAACCTTGCCATCAAGGGCGCCGCGCGCTTTGCCGCCAGCCAGGGCGACCCGCGCCGGCGCATCATCACGCTGGCGACCGAGCATAAATGCGTGTTGGAATCCGTGCGGGACCTCGCGCAGGAAGGGTTTGAACCCGTCATCCTGCCCGTCGGCGCCGATGGGCTGCTTGATCCCGAAGTGCTGCGCGCTGCCTGTGATGAAAACACCCTGCTGGTGTCCATCATGGCGGTGAATAATGAAATCGGCGTCATTCAAGACCTGGCGGCGCTCGGCGCCATTGTGAAGGAAGCGGGTGCCGCCTTTCATACCGATGCCGCGCAGGCAGCCGGGCGCATGCCGCTCGATGTCGGGGAAATCCAGGCCGATCTGCTGTCGCTCTCGGGCCATAAGGTCTATGGCCCGCGCGGCATTGGCGCGCTTTATGTCCGCCGCCGGCCGCGCATGCGCTTGGCGCCGCTGTTTTCCGGTGGCGGCCAGGAACGGGGCCTCAGGTCCGGCACGCTGCCCGCGCCCCTCGTGGTTGGCTTTGGGGAGGCATGTCGGATCGCCGCCATTGAAGGCCTGCTCGATTCCGGGCGCATCGCCGGCCAGCGCGAGATTTTCCTGGACAAGCTCCGCGCTGAAATCCCGGGCCTGGTGGTCAATGCCGAAGCGGCGCCCCGGGTTTCGGGCAATCTGAACCTGACCTTCCCCGGCGGCGTCACGGCCCAGGCCATCATGGCCGGCGCGCCGCTTGTGTGTGTTTCCACCGGTTCGGCCTGTTCCTCGGCGGAAATTGAACCGTCTTACGTGCTGCAAGCCATAGGGCTTGAACCCGCAGCCGCCCGGGCCACCTTGCGGATTGGGATGGGACGCTTTACCTCGCCCGCCGATGCGGAACTGGCCGCGGCAAGCTTGGCCGCTGCTTGGCACCGCGCAGTTTCCGCAACAGACAAGGCAAGTGATTAGCCATGCCGAAAATGGTATTCATCGAACGCGACGGAACGCAAAAGGAAGTGGAAGCCCCGCTTGGCCTTTCCGTGCTGGAAATCGCGCATCGCAACAGCGTTGACATTGAAGGCGCCTGCGAAGGCTCGCTCGCGTGTTCCACCTGCCATGTGATTGTGGACCCTTCCTGGTTCGGCAAGTTGGCGAAGCCGACCGAGGATGAGGAAGACATGCTCGACCTTGCCTTTGACTTGCAGGAAACCAGCCGGCTTGGCTGCCAATTGATCATGACGGATGCGCTGGATGGGTTGGTGGTGAAGCTGCCAGCCGGGTCGCGCAACGCGGGCGGCTGAGGCATGGCCGCACCATGGGATGAATTCGGCGCGGAAGGCGGCTTGTTTCGCAAGCTGTCGGCTGCTTCGGCATCTGAATGGCGCGATTATACCTGGCATCCTTTTGTGCAGCAGCTTTCGGCTGGAACGCTGCCGCTGAAGGCGTTTCAGCATTACCTTATTCAGGATTACCTGTTCCTGATCCATTTCGCCCGCGCCAAGGCGCTTGCGGTGCTCAAGGGCGAAAGCCTGGCAGCGATGCGCGACAAGGCCGCCGCGGTGCTTGCCATTCTGGATGAAACCAAGCTCCATCTGAAATACTGCGCCGAATGGGGGCTTTCGGAAGCCGATGTGGTTTCCGTGCCGGAAACAGCCGAGACGGTTTCCTATACGCGCTGGGTGCTGGATCGCGGCTATGCCGGCGATATCCTGGACCTTGAAGTGGCTTTGGTGCCCTGCACCGTTGGCTACGCGCAGGTGGCGCTGCGCATTTTGGCAGACCCCGCGCGGCGGCGTGATGGCAACCCGTATCAGTCCTGGATTGATGCCTATGCGGCTGGTTCCTATCAGGAAATGGCGCATGCGGCGGCGCGGCGGATTGATGCGCTGGGTGTCTCCCATGGTGGGGAGGCGCGTTTCGCGCGGCTGTCGGCTGATTTCGCTGAAGCGGCGCGGCTGGAACAGCGCTTCTGGCAGCAGGGGCTTGATGCGGTGGGGCGGGCCTGAAGATGCGCGTGCTGGTGGCCATGTCGGGCGGGGTGGATAGCAGCGTGGTCGCCGCGCTGCTGCAGGAAGCCGGGCATGAGGTGATTGGCGCCACCTTGCAGCTTTATGATCACGGCGCGGCCTTGCAGAAAAAGGGCGCCTGCTGTGCGGGGCAGGATATTCTGGATGCGCGGCGCGTGGCGGATCGGCTTGGCATCGCGCATTACGTTCTGGACCGTGAAGAGATTTTCCGCCGCGATGTGATGCGTGATTTCGCCGATAGCTATGCGCGCGGCGAAACCCCCGTGCCCTGCATCCGCTGCAACCAGACCGTGAAATTCCGCGACATGGTCGCGATGGCCGAGGATTTGGGGTGTGAGGCTTTGGCCACCGGCCATTACGCTCGCCGCATTGAAGGCGCGGGTGGCGCGGAATTGCACCGCGCCGTGGACCCCGAACGCGACCAAAGCTACTTCCTGGCCGCCACCACAAGCGCGCAGCTTGCCATGGCGCGTTTCCCCTTGGGTGACATGCCAGACAAAGCCACGGTGCGCGCTGCCGCCGCGCGGCTTGGCTTGGCGGTGGCGGAAAAGCCGGACAGCCAGGATATCTGCTTCGTGCCGGCCGGGCGCTATGACGCGCTGGTGGGCAAGCTCCGCCCAGATGCGGCGGAACCGGGTGAGTTCGTGCATGCCGATGGCCGGGTGCTGGGTCAGCATGGCGGGATTTCCGGCTTCACCGTAGGCCAGGGTCGCGGCCTTGGTCAGGCTTCCTGGGATGGGGAGCAGAAGCTTTACGTGGCTGCGGTGGAAGCACCGAAGCGCCGGATTGTGCTGGCCCCCCGCGCGGGCCTTGAACGACGGGATGCCGAGGTGGGGGAGGTGAATTGGCTGATCGCACCGCCCAGCACGCCGCTACGCTGCGCCGTTAAGCTGCGCGCCCGAGAAGTGCCGCGTGCGGCTGAGATAGCCTGGAACGCAGGCGCAGGGATTTTGCGCGTGGTCTTGGACGAACCCGGCGTGATCGCGCCCGGCCAGGCCTGCGTGATGTATGATGGGGACCGCGTCTTGGGTGGCGGGTTCCTGCGGGCGCGGCTTTCGGTTGACACTGACCGGGCAGCGGCCTAACTCCCCCAACCCAAAGGCGGCGTAGCTCAGCTGGTTAGAGCACGGCACTCATAATGCCGGGGTCAGCGGTTCAAGTCCGCTCGCCGCTACCATTCATCAGGCGCTTCGATGGTGTTTTGGGGGTGTTCGCCATGGCAAAAAACGCACATGTGATCTCGGCTGAGGAAGCCGCGGCGCTGGTGAAGCCCGGCGATTGGCTCGATTTCGGCGCCTGTTTCAATCAGCCTGATGTTTTTGATCGTGCCCTCGCCGCGCGAAAGGCGTCCCTTCGTGATGTGCGCATTCGCAATTGCCTCAGCATGAAACCGCGCGCCTTTCTGGAACAGGACCCGGAAGGGGCACATTTCGCCTGCTACAACTGGCATTTTTCCGGCTATGACAGGCGTAAGCATGACCAGGGGTTGGTCAATTACCTGCCCTGCCATCTTGGTGAAATCCCCGACTATTACCGCCGCTTCATCCCGCGCACTGATATCGCCGTGCTGCGCGCGGCGCCGATGGATGCGGACGGCTATTTCAATCTTGGTCCAGTCAATGTCTGGCATCCCGCCATTGTTGAAACCGCCAAAACCCTCATCATTGAAACCCTGCCCGATATGCCGCGTGTGGTTGGCACGCATGTGCGCGTGCATCGCAGCCAGGTGGATTACGTGATTGAGGGCGATGATGTACCGACCCCGGAATTGCCCAATGCCGAAGCGTCCGAGGTGGACCGCGCCGTAGCAGCCTTGATCGCCGAGCAGATCGAAGATGGTTCCTGCCTGCAAGTGGGCATTGGCGGCATGCCCAATGCGGTCACCGCGCTGTTGCAGCAGGCTTCCGTGCGCGATCTTGGCATCCATACCGAAATGCTGAATGACGGGTTGGTTGAACTATACCTTGCCGGGCGAATCAGCGGGGCGCGCAAGGCTTTCGATCAGGGGCTGGTGACCTACAGCTTCGCCATCGGCAGCCGCCGGCTTTACGATACGCTGCGCGAGAATGATGATTTCATTGTCCGGCCCGTTGATGAAACCAATATGCCCGATATCATCGCCCGTAATGACCGCGCGGTCGCGATCAACAACACCACACAAATTGATCTGCAGGGGCAGGCGGCATCCGAATCTGATGGTCATCGCCATATCAGCGGCACGGGCGGGCAGGCGCAGTTCGTGCGCGGCGCCTATGCATCGAAGGGCGGCAAGAGCTTTATCTGCCTGGCGTCAACCTATGAACGCAAAGGGGTGCGCAAAAGCCGCATTGTACTGAACCTGACACCGGGCAATGTCGTTACCACCGCGCGGTCAGATCAGATGTATGTCGTAACCGAATATGGCATCGCCAATCTGAAAGGGCTTGCGGTTGCTGAACGCGCACGCGCCATCATCGGCCTTGCGCATCCCGATTACCGAGAGGCTCTATCGCGAGAAGCGCGCGATCATGGGTTGGTGCCGCGGCATTTCATTTGACTGCGGCGCTTTTGATGGCGTGATCCGCCGCAACGGATCACGCCAAGCGGTTCACCCGCCGCGATGCAGCGCGCAAAGCTTATTGCCGTAAGGGTCGCGGACATAGGCCAGATAAAGCCGCACCGCGCCGCCTTCACGCCAGCCGGGCGGGTCTTCAATGCTGGTGCCGCCATTAGCGACAGCCGCATCATGGAAGGCCTTCACCTTTTCTGGGCTGTCGCACCCAAAGCCGATGGTGCCACCATTGGCGCCTGTCGCAGCCTTGCCATCAATCGGCTTGCTGATGCCAAGCGTGCCGGTTGGCGTGCGGTAAAAGCAGCGCCCTTTCGGGTCCATCTTGCCTTCCGCAACGCCAAGCACGCCGAGTGCCGCGTCATAGAATTTCTTGGAAACGGCGACATCATCCGCGCCGACGAAGATATGAGAGAACATTTCCACCCCATCATGTTGAACGCCCGGCAAAGGGCGATGACCCATCTTCCGATACCGCGCGCCGAATGCAAGGGGAATTGCAGCCTGATGCCCGCATCCGCCCAGGGGGAGGTTTTCTGACGCCAGGGCGCTCCCTGCCGGAGCTCACGGAGCTTCAGGCGAAGATCGCCTAACCTCACTCCCGCGGAATCCCCGCCTTTTCGATCACATCGCGCCAGAGCGGCACTTCGCGCGCAATCCGTTGTGCCAGCCCCTCAGGCCCGCGCGCATTCAGCGTGAAGCCTGCGCCCAGCAATCGGTTGCGAGTCTCGGCTTCATTCAACAGCGCAATCGCCACTTGCGCGCAGCGATCCAGAATGGCTGGCGGCGTGCCGGCCGGCGCCAACAGACCCTGGAAGGTTTCGGAAACGAAACCCTCATAGCCAAGCTCCACCATCGTCGGCAGATCGGGCAAATCATGCCAGCGCCGCTCCCCGGTAATGGCTAAGGCGCGCAAGGTGCCAGCCTTGATCAGCGCATGCGCCGGCGGCAGCGCCGCCACACCAATCGGCGTGGTGCCCGCCAGCACCGCTTGCACTGCCTGCGCCGCGCTTTGATGCGTGACTTGCACCAATTCAATCCCGGTGCGCAGTCGCAACAATTCCGCGGTCAGATGCGGTGTGGAACCCAAGCCCGGATTGGCGATATTGAGCCCGCCCGGCGTCGCCTTGGCGCGCGCCACCAGATCAGCGACTGACATGATGCCGCTATCGGGTTTCGTTAGAATAGTATTGGGCGAAGCGCCCAATTCCGTGATCGGCGCGAAATCCCGGGCGATGTCATAGCCAGGGTTGCGAAACAATGTGGGGTTCACCACAAAACCGGTGGACGTCACAAGCAGCGTATAGCCATCGGGCGCGCTTCGTGCCGCATGGGCAATGCCGACATTGCCGCTGGCGCCAGGGCGGTTTTCCACCACCACGGGCCTGCCCAGCGCCGAGGATAAGCCAGGTGCAATCACCCGCGCCATGACATCTGTGGGTCCACCAGGGCCGAAGGGCACCACGAGGCGAATACTGCGTGATGGCCAAACATCGGCGCCTTGCGCGCGCGCCAAGGCAGGTGCGGCCAAAAGCGCCAAAGCGCTGCGGCGGGTCAGACGCAAATCGGCCATGGCGGTGATCTTCCCTTCTTGCCACACTTGAAGCTGTGGCTTTTGGGAAAGGCTGAAACCAGATCAGGCCAAGGTCAAGCGGAAAGCAAAACTACCCCGCCAAATGCCGCCGCCGAATCACACGTTGCATGAGCCCATCCACCGGGCCGAACAGCACCGATACCGCCCAAGCCGCGCCCGCCATCAGCACAATCGCGGGGCCGCTCGGCAAATCAGCGTGATAGGACAGCAGCAGCCCAATCACGCTCGCCACCAGGGCAATGGCGGAAGCCGCATAGACCATGCCGCTGATCTCCGCCGCCCAATGCCGCGCGGCAATGGCGGGCAGCATCATCAGGCCGACGGCCATGAGCGTGCCCAAGGCCAAAAACGCCGAGAGCATGTTCAGCACCACAAGGCCCATGAACACCAAGTGCCAAAACCCGCCACGCGCACCAGTCGCCGCGGCAAAGGCCGGGTCAAAACATTCAAGCACCAAGGGCCGCCAGCCAATCGCAAGCAAAACCAGGGTGAGTGTCGCCACAGCCGCCATCAGCAGCAGCGCCGCATCATCCACGCCGAGCACGCTGCCGAACAGGATATGCTTCAAATCCCCCGCACCGCCGCCCATGGAAATCAGCGCCACACCAAGCCCAAGCGCCAGCAGGTAAAGTGCGGCCAGCGTCGCATCCTCCCGCCCGCCAGTGATGCGCGCCAAGGCGCCGGCACCGACCGCGACCATTAGCCCCGCGACCAGGCCGCCAAACCACAGCGCCGGCACCGAAAGCCCGGCCACCAGGAACGCCACCGCGACCCCTGGCAAGGCCCCGTGGGAGAGCACATCAGCCGTCAGGCTCATCCGCCGCAGCATGAGGAAAACGCCAAGCGGAGGTGCTGCGATGGCCAGGGCAATTGATCCCACCAGGGCGCGGCGCATGAAACCGAATTCGATGAAGGGGGCGAAAAGCGCCTCAATCATGGAGGGCCGGAGCATTTTCAAGCCAAGTGGCACACTTGGCGGCTCGGAAAATGCGACCAAACAAAAATCTAGAGCGGTTGCCGTGAGCGAAGGTGAACGGAAACCGCTCTAGTTCAGGCCGCGCGCTCACAAGCCTCGGCCTGATCTGCCCAGCCCTCGGCCATTTGCCGCGCCTTCAGGCGATTGGTGGCGGAAAGCGCCTGGTCCGTCGGCCCCCAGGCGATCAGGTCGCGCGCAAGCAAAAGCGTTTCCGGAAATTCCCGCGCGACAAGATCAAGATCATGCAAAACCGCAATCACGGTGCGGCCTTCGCCATGCCATTGGCGGATCAGGCGCAGCAGATCGGCAGCCGTTTTCGCATCCACGGCATTGAAGGGCTCATCGAGCAACAGGATATCGGCATCCTGCACCAAAAGCCGCGCAAAGAGCAGGCGCTGCAATTGCCCGGCTGAAAGGCTGCCGACCGGGCGTTTCGCGAGACCCGCCAGCCCCACCGCCGCCAGCGCAGCATCAACCCTGGCGTGTTCATTGGCAGGCACGGCGCGAAAGGCGCCGATGCGCGGCCAAAGCCCCTGCATAACCACATCACGGCAGGCGATAGGAAAGGCGCGATCGAGCGCGGCCAATTGCGGCAGCAGCGCAATCCGCGCCACCCCATCCTGCGCAATGCGCCCCGATTCCGGCTGATGCAGCCCAGCCAAGGCACGCAGCAGCGTGGATTTCCCCGCGCCATTCGGCCCGACAATCGCTGTTAGGCTGCCCGGCGCAAACCGGCCCGACAGGTGGTGCACCGCCGGGCGGCGGCCATGGCAGACTGTCAGGTCCGCCAAGGTCAAAGCGGCGGGCGTCATGCCGCCAGCGCCCAGGCAACCCCGGCCCAAAGCAGCGCCGTCAGCAGGGCCGAAAGGCCAAGCCGCGCGGCGATGCCGGCAGAAAGCGCAAGGGGGTTCGAGAAAGACATGAGCATTGATATAACATAACACCCGGTCCTGCCAAGCCATGCGCCGCGCCCTGGCCGGGTTTCACGCAATCGTCGCCAAAGCGTCATTGCCGCGCCACACACGCTCAGCTATCCGACGGGGATGGAATTCGTCGCAAGGAATCCGGAAGAAGCGCTGAAGCCGCGTCGGAAGATGCGGATCAAGCCGCTGCGCTTCAAACCCTTCATGCCAGGTGACGCCTGGGGCGATATCATGGAACCGCGCCCCCTGGGTGGTCGGTTTCGCGCCATTCGCCGCATTGTCACTGCCATCATCTGGACGCTGATAGCGATCCCCATCCAATGCGTGCTGATGCTGCTGCCGGGCCAGGCCAAGATCAGCTTTGGCTGCTTTTATCATCGGGTGCTCTGCTGGTTGATCGGCCTCAAGGTGCAAGTAGTCGGCAAGGTCTCCGACAAGCCGGCCACGCTTTTCCTGCCCAATCATACCTCCTGGCTTGATATTCTCGTGCTGGGATCGGTGCTGCGGGCGAGTTTTGTGTCGAAATCCGAGGTCGGGCAATGGCCAGTGATTGGCTTTGTCGCCAAGCTGGGCCGGACAGTTTTCGTCAGCCGCCGCCGTACTTCAACCGTGCTCCGCGAAGCCGACACCATGCGCGAAAGGCTGCAAGCCGGCGATAGCCTGATCCTATTTGCCGAGGGCACCAGCAATGATGGTACCCGGGTGCTCCCCTTCCGGTCTGCATTTCTGGCAGCAGCGGCGGATGCCAAGGCGGTGCAACCGGTCTCATTGGTCTATGATCGGCTCGGCGGCTTGCCAGCCTGTCGGCGGGATCGCCCGCTTTTCGCCTGGTATGGCGATATGGATATCGCCTCCCATTTCTGGCGCATCGCGCGCCGTTCCGGGGCGCGGGCGACGGTCCTGCTGCATGAACCCGCTGACCCCGCTAACCTGCCGGACCGCAAGATCCTGACCGCAGCGGTGAGTGATGTGGTCGCTGCCGGTGCGGCGCAATTGCGACAGAACCGCCCCGGCACGCCGCTTTTCCTGAATGCGTCGCGATAAACCCTTGACCCGACGCGGCGGGAGACTCCAGGGTTGGGCAATGGTTTTTGGCCTCATGATTCGCTCTTTCGGGTCTTGGCGCGCTTGACCAGCGCAGCCGGCCTGCTCATTTCCCCCGTTTCGCCCCGTGCAGGGGCGACGGAGGCCCGGATTTCATGACTGAACGCCAAGGCACCCCGGCACGGAAGCGGCTATTGATCCGTACCTGGGGCTGCCAGATGAATGTTTATGACAGCGCGCGCATGGCGGATGTGCTGGCACCCCTTGGCTATGCGCCGACGGAATTGGCCGAGGAAGCCGATATGGTCATCCTCAATACCTGCCATATCCGCGAAAAGGCGACCGAGAAGGTGTTTTCCGATCTGGGCCGGCTGCGCGAAGCCAAGGCCGCGCGCGGTGGGGAGATGATTGTTGCCGTGGCGGGTTGCGTGGCGCAGGCCGAAGGCGCGGAAATCACGGCGCGCGCCCCTTGGGTGGATATCGTACTTGGCCCGCAAAGCTATCACCGCCTGCCGGAGATGGTCGCACGTGCTTCCCGCGCAGCCGGTGCGGTGATTGAAACCGAATTCCCGGTGGATGGGAAATTCGATCATTTGCCGGAACAGGCTGCGCCGCAGGGGGTGACGGCTTTCCTGACCGTGCAGGAAGGCTGCGACAAATTCTGCTCCTTCTGCGTGGTGCCTTACACACGCGGCGCGGAATATTCGCGCCCGGCGGCAGCGGTGATTGCGGAAGCCAAGCGCCTGGTGGCTTTGGGGGCGCGGGAGATCACGCTGCTGGGCCAGAATGTGAATGCCTATCACGGCGAAGGACCGGATGGCGCGGCCTGGTCCTTGGCGCGGCTTTTGCTGGCCTTGGCTGAAATCCCAGGGCTTGATCGGCTGCGCTATACAACTTCCCATCCGCGCGATATGGGCGATGATCTGATCGCGGCGCATCGCGATATCCCAGCGCTCATGCCCTTCCTGCATCTGCCGGTGCAATCAGGATCTGATCCCATTCTGAAGGCGATGAATCGCGGCCATACGGCAGCGGAATATCTCCGCCTGATTGAAAAGCTGCGCGCGGCGCGGCCTGATCTGGCGCTATCTTCCGATTTCATCGCGGGCCACCCCGGTGAGCGTGATGCGGATCATCGCGCGACACTGAAACTGATTGAGGATATTGGCTTCGCCTCAGCCTTTTCCTTCCGCTATTCCGCGCGCCCCGGCACGCCGGCGGCTGGCATGGCGGGGATGGTGGATGAAGCGGTCGCCGATGCTCGGTTGCAGGAAATCCAGGCGCTGCTGCGTGACCAGCAATACCGCTTCAATCAAAGCCGCGCCGGCATGGATATTCCCGTGCTGGTGACCGGCCCCGGCCGCCATCAGGGCCAAATGGCCGGGCGGTCGCCCTGGTTGCAGCCGGTGCATTTCCCGGCTGTGGGCGACCTCACGGGCCAGATCGTGACGGTCCGCGTGACCGCCACCAACCCCAATTCCCTCGGCGGGGAGCTTCCCGTCGGGCCTAAACCCCAAGCATCGGAGAGAGACGCCGCTTGAACATCCAAACCCCTGGCCTCCGCGCTGCGGAACCGCGCCAATCCAGTGACCAGCGTTCCATAACGCTGCAATTCCACGACAATGCGCTGCTGCC
>JBIKWX010000308.1:0-3793 GCA_044356095.1 Roseomonas sp. | reverse complement strand
CACCTTGAATTGGAAGCGCATGGGTTGCTGCTGTCTGAAGGGCTCTGGAGCGAAAGCTACCTGGATGACGGCAACCGCCACGCCTTCAACAATGCGGGTCTGACGGGGCTGTTCCTCGACTTTGAGGCGGAGCGCTCAGCGGGTCAGTATGACAAGCAAGCCTGCCTGCCGGTGCTGCGTGAGGGTCTGGCACTTGACCTGATCCATGGGCGCATCGCGCTCCGTGGTGAGGGGCTGGCGCGGGCGAAGCAGGCAAAGCGCGGCGGGTGAGGGCAGGGGGCAGGGCTTTCCTGACCCCGTGAGTACCCCGGCCCTTATGGGCCGGGGCCAGTTGCTTGTGCTTACAGTTTCTTGGCCGTTATGGTTGCCGATCTTGCGGGTCGGACCGGCGTCTTCTGTGTCCGATGCGTGAACTTCAGCGATACCCGCGTCGGTTGACCAAAAACCCCACGACGACTTGCGCCGCCACCAGCGCCGCGCCGAAAGTGAAAATGCTGCCAAAGGCCGCGCGAAACGCCTCCATCGCTGCCAAGCCACGCGCCACGCCGGCCAACTCAAGCGCGGCAAAAACCGTGCTCAGCAGGGACGCGGCGGTGACAACACCAAGCGTGCGCGATACCTGCGCCAAACTGCCCGCCACACCACGATCCTCACGCGGCATGCGTTCCAGCAACAGATCGGTCACACTCACCTGAAACAGGCCAAGCCCAATGCCCTGCAAGGCCAGCGCGGCCACCAGCAGGAAAAGCGCGCCGCCACCTGCGCCAATCGTGCCAATCAGCCATAGCCCAAGCGCGGTCATCACAGACCCAATCAGCGCCAATCGTGCCGCGCTGATGCGCGCCAGCAAAAACCCGGCAAAAGGCGATGCCGCCATCGCCGCCAAATGCCCAATCGCCAGAATCAAGCCACCCCAACCTGCCGGCAGGCCAACACCATGCAGCAGCAAATAGGGCATGAACAGCAGCACCGCGAAACAGGCAAAATTCACCAACGCCGTTGCAATGCAGGCAAACAGGAAATCCGCATCACGAAAATATTTCAGCGCAATCACTGGCCGCGCGATGCGCCCTGCATGCCTGCCATACCACCAGCCCAGCACCAAAAACCCAAAGGCCAGCGCCAAGGATAAGGGATTGCCCGCTGCAATATCTGGCGCGCGATTAATGCCAAGCAGCAGGCAGCACATCATGCCCGTGATCAGCACCGCGCCGGTCAGATCAAAACTCTCGCGCTCGGCCGCACGTGGAGGGGCGCGTAGAAACACGCTCAAGGCCAGCGCAAAAGCGGCCAAAGGTGCGCGATACCAATAAACTGCGGACCAGCCGAAATGTTCAACCAGCACGCCGCCAATCAAAGGCCCCAAGCCACCACCAGCAGCAAAGCCAAAGGCGTAAAAGCCCAGAATGCGCGGGCGCAAATCCTCAGTGAAATGGCTGGTCGCCAGCGCTGGTCCACAGCCAATCACCAGCGCCGCGCCAATCCCTTGCATGATTCGCGCCGCCAAAAGCCAGGCGTAGTTTTCAGCTGTGGCGCAAAGGATGAAGGCCAGGATGCTCCAGGCCAGCCCCAAGCGAAACACGCGCAAATAGCCAAAAATATCGCCAAGCCGGCCAATGCCCAGCATCAGGCTGCCATAGGTCAGCACATAGCAGATCACCACCCATTGAATGCCGGTGCGCCCAAGATCAAACCGCGCCGTAATCGCCGGAAAGGCGATATTCACCGATGTATCCAGCGGCACAATCAGCGTGCCGATAGCGATGATGACCAGCACCAGAAGTCCTGGTGCACCAATGCGCGATAGCGTCGCTTCAGCGCGCAAGATGCCAGGCTTCCAGCGCACCAAGCCCCGCCATGGCACCAACGCCGACCAGGATCGCCGCCGCCAGGCTGCGCGCATAATACTGCACCGCCACCACCGCCACTGCCGCCACCCAACCCTTCCAGCCATGCGCCGCCAAGGCCGGCATGGCATAGGCCATGAAAATCGGCCCCGGCAGATGCTGCAAGACCACTTCCACATAACGCGGCGGGCGGAGCGCGCGAAACAGCGCATAACCGCCCGCGCGACAAAGATAGGTCGCCACCGCCATGCCGATAATGGCCAGCAGCACGTCAGGGCGCAGCGTCATTCCCGGCGCAGCTCCAACCACGCGCCCAGCGCCGCGCCGGCAAAGGCGCCAATCAGCAGCGGCCAAGGGGGACCAAGCCCCGCCTTCCAGGCCAACAGCGCCAACACGCCCGCCAATAACCAAGGCCAGAAATCACGCCGCACGCCGCGCCATAGCGGCACAAGGATCGCCACAAAGGTCGCGATGGCCGCGAAATACAGAGGATGCCCCGCCGGAAACCGCACCGCCGATCCCATGATATGCCCAAGCCCGACCGAGATATTCCAAAAGCACCAAAGCGTCACACCAATGCCGAGCAAATACCCGGCATCTCGCCCGCCGCGCCGTTGCTCGGCGGCGGAAAGCGCGAAGGCATGATCCACCATGAAGGCCAGGCTGCCCCAAAGCTGCACACCGCGCAGCTTATCCAACCAAGGCGCTAAAGCCGCACCCATCGGCGCCATGCGGATATTCACCACAATCGCCGCAATGGTGGCGGCCAAAATCGGCGCCGGGTCGGACCACAGCTCCAGCGCCAATAATTGCGACGAACCGGCAAAGAGCAGCGCGGCCATCAGCACCGTTTCAAGCCAGGAAAGCCCCTTCTGATCGGAAATGACACCGACCACCAACCCAAAGGGAAAAGTGCCGATCACCAAAGGCAGCGCCGTGCGGATGCCATGCGCCACGCCATGCCGGGTGAAGACTACCGGCCCCTTGCCCTCCGCCTGATCACTCATCCGTGCCGGCCTGCCAGCAGCATTTCCTCGGCCTGATCCGGTTCCATCGCCAGGGCGCGGCGCGCAACCCCTTGGGCAAAGCCACCGCGCGCAAGGGCCGCCAAAGCTTTCATACGCGCTGTCGCATCAGGGGCCACGCGCGCGAAGGGGCCAATCCGGCGACGGCGACAAAAGGTGATGGCGGCCAGAAGCTCAGCCTCCTCACCCTCGGGCAGGGCAGCGGCGGCGGTATCGCTCTCGATCCCCTTGGCGGCGAGGTGCGCGGCAATAGCGCGGCGGGAATGGCCGGAACGCGCCAGCCGCCGGGCGCGGCTTTCGGCGAAGGCAGCATCATTCACCGCACCAGCCGCGACCAGGCTTTGCGCAATGCCGGCGATCTCCCCGGATAGCGCGGCGGTCGCTTGGGTAATCGCTTCCCGCGACTGGCCCTCAGCCTCCGCAGCGCGGGCCCAGCGGGCGATGCGGCGTTCCAAAACGCGCCTCAGCCCCGCCTCGGTCGCGGCAAAGCGCGCCAGATGGGCGAGCGCCGCTTCCCTGAGCCGCGCCGCATTGGGCGGCGGGCCGGCAGCACGGCGGGGGCGTTTAGCGGCATCGGACATCATCGCTTTCTGGCATGGACAGGCCACGCCGCACAAACCGCTTCAAAGCGGCGATTTCCGCGCTATGCTCCGGGTCAAAGGCGCCTGCAAGGCGCCACAGGAGGGAACCCATGAGTGTCTCGATCACCCCCGCCAATCCGGCGCGGCCCGATTTTGTCGGCGTGGTTGCCGGCATTGATCTGAAAAACCCGGTCAACGCCGCGGATGCCGCCGCCATTGATGCCGGCATGGATAAGTTTGGCGTGCTGGTCTTCCACGGCCAGGACATCAATGACGAACAGCAATTGGCCTTCAGCCGCCATTTTGGCCCGCTGGAAACGGCCACCGGCGATATCGCCAA
>JBIKWX010000078.1:0-13230 GCA_044356095.1 Roseomonas sp. | reverse complement strand
GCGCTGCTGATGCTGCATGGCAATGCCGAAAGCGGTGAGGCCTGGAATGGCTGGATGCCACTGATGGGCCGGCGCTTTCGCATTATCCGCCCGGATATGCGCGGCTTTGGGCGCTCCACCCCCATGCCCATCAATCACCCTTGGTCGGTGGATGGGATCATTGGCGATTTCATGGCGCTGATGGATCATCTGGGTATCCGGCGCTTTCACCTGATTGGCGCCAAGATCGCCTGCCCCATCGCGCTGCGCCTTGCAGCACGTCATGCGGATCGCGTCGCTTCCCTTGTCGTGGTGGGTGGGCTTGTTTCGGGCACTGAATCGCTTGGTGATCGTGCCGCTTCCTGGGTGGCGCGGATTGAGACCGAGGGTGTGGAAAGCTGGGCGCGTTGGACCATGGACGGGCGGCTTGGCAGCGCGGCGAGTGACGCGATGAAGGAAGGCTGGGCAAAGCTGATGGGCGCCACCGCGCTTTCAACCCAGCTTGGCTTCATCCGATCCGTGCCGGGCATTGATGTCTGGGCTGATCTGCCACGCATTGCCTGCCCAAGCCTGGTGATCACCACCGACGGCAGCGGGCTTGGTTCGGTTGAAGCGGTGCGCGCCTGGCAGAAAACCATCAAGGGATCGGAATTGATGGTGGTGCCGGGCGATTCCTATCACGTTGCGGCGACCCATACCGAAATCTGCGCGCAGGCAGCGCTGGATTTCATTTCGCGTCGCGCCGGTTGAAGCTGAAGGGCAATGCCATGACCCGATTGATTGATCTTTCAACGCCGGTGCAAACCGGCCATTTCCGCTGGGATGTGGAAAGAAAGCTTTTGAAAAGCCATGATACCGGCGCGGGGCAAGCCACTTGGGCCGGCTGGAACCTGCATGCCTTCACGCATATGGATAGCCCCCGCCATGTGGACCCGGATGGTTTCACGACCGATGCCATTACGCTCGATATGACGGTGGGTCCTGGTGCGGTTGTGGATATTTCCCATGTGCCGGCCAATAGCCCGATCAGCGGCGAAGCCATGGCAGCGGCAGGTGCGCATGTTCAGGCGGGTGATATTGCGCTGATCCGTGCGCGCTGGGATGAAAGGGCTGATATCAATACGCCGGAATTCTGGCTGCACGCACCCTGGATGACGGCAGAAGCCGCGATCTGGCTGCGAGAGCGCGGCATCAAGGCCATTGGCTTCGATTTTCCGCAGGATTACTGCATTCGTTTTTTCCTGACCGGTGAAAAACGCCCGCCCTTGCCAGAGCATGTGACGCATTATCACCTGCTGAAGCAGGGCATCATCATGTTCGAATATCTGCGCAATATGGGCGCGTTGCGCCAGGCGCGAAACCAAATTGTCGCCTTGCCCATTCGCATTCCGGATAGTGATGGCGCGCCAGCGCGCGTTATTGCCATGGAAGAGGAAGGCTGAAGCGGCAGGTACTATCTTGGCGCCCAACGCAAACCAGCGCGGATATCGGCACTATCCTCACCGGCGGCGGGCACGCCGCGCGCCGGTTGCGGGCGCGTGCCTTCGAAACTGATCGGCAAGCCAATGGCGCGCACCGGCAGGCCCGGCACCGGCGCCACAATGCCAAGCGCTTCCACCTGCGCATCCACGGCGATTTCGCGCATGGTATTGATGGGGCCAGAGGGTATTCCGGCCTTTTCCAAAATCGGCAGCCATTCTTCCGCCGGGCGTGCGCGAAAGGCTGGTTCCATCACCGCCATGAGCGCGGGTTTATTCGCCACGCGCAGCCGGTTGCTGGCGAAGCGTTCATCCGCGCCCAATTCCGAAAGCCCCATGGTATCGCATAGCTTGCGAAACAGCCGGTCATTGGCCGCCGCCACCATCACCGGCGCGGTTGCGGTCTCAAAAGATTGGAACACCACCGTATTCGGATTGCCCGACAGGTTGCGCGGTGGCGGCCGGCCCGAGACAGTGAAGCCCGCGAAATGCGGCCCCATCCAGCCAAGCGCGGTTTCCAGCAGCGATGTATCAACCACGCCGCCCTTGCCCGTGCTGTGGCGCCGTTCCAGCGCCGCCAGAATGCCAATCACCGCCCACATGCCGGTGCCGAGATCGAGGATTTGCACCCCACTGCGCGTGGGTGGCCCGCCTTCAGCGCCATTCATCATCATCAGGCCCGAATAGCCTTGCAGGATCGGCTCATAGCCCGGGTGCAACGCCTTCGGCCCTACTGCGCCAAAAGCGCCGAGTGAGGCATAGATCAGCCGCGGGAAGCGCGCGGTCAGCGCCGCGCCGCCCAGCTCCAAATCTTCCAAGGCGCCGGGGCGCATATTCTGCACAACCACATCCGCATCGCCCACCAATTCCATCAGCAGCGCACGGTCGGCATCATTGCGGAGATCAAGGCTAAGCGATCTTTTGCCGCGATTGACAGCGATGAAGGTGGTGGCGGTGCCTTCATGCATCGGCGGGCCCCAGCCGCGCGCATCATCGCCGCCTTCGGGGCGTTCGAGCTTGATCACCTCGGCCCCCAGCATGGCGAGGATCTGGCCCGCAAATGGCCCCGCCAAATTCTGCGCAATTTCGACAACCCGGATACCGGCCAAAGGTGACATGCGAAAACCCTTTTCAAGCGCTCGAAGGGTAGGGCTTTGGTCGGTGCGCCGGCAAGCTTGGGACTGGACCTGGTGGCGCTGCCGGTGAAAGCTTGCAGCATGAACCCAAGCCCTTCCGACATCCTCACTGCCCTTTGGCGCCAAGCCTCGCTTGATCCTGCCGCGCTTTCGCACATCAGCCTGACCGGCGCGGAACCTATCCAGCCTTCCAGCTTTCGCGTGGATGCGGCAGCGCAAAGCAGCATCGCGGCGTCGGGCCTGGCGGCAGCACAAATCCATCAGCGGCGCGGTGGCGGTGCGCAGCGTGTTGCGGTGGATATGCGTGATGCCGCCATTGAGTTTCGCTCCGAACATTGGCTCAGCATCGCGGGCCGGCCCGCTGGCGCGCGTTGGGATGCGATTGCGGGGCTCTATCAATGCGGTGATGGGCGCTGGGTCAGGCTGCACACAAACTTCCCGCATCATCGCGATGGCGTGCTGCGCCTGCTTGGGAATATCGCGCATGATCGCCCCGCAGTCGCCAAGGCGCTGGCCAATTGGAACGCAGCGGCGTTCGAAGCAGCAGCGGCAGAAGCCGGCCTGGTGGTGACCATGACGCGGAGCCTTGCCGAATGGGAAGCATCCGCGCAGGGCCAGGCCGCTTCCAACCTGCCGGCTCTATTGATCGAGAAAATCGGCGATGCGCCGCCCATTCCCCTGCCGCCCGCTGCCGCGCGACCGCTTGCCGGGATGCGCGTGCTTGACCTGACGCGCGTGATTGCCGGGCCGGTGGCGGGCCGCACACTCGCCGCGCATGGCGCTGATGTTTTGCATATCAGCGCGGCACATCTGCCGAGCTTTGATGAATTGGTGATGGATACCGGGCGCGGCAAAAGAAGCGCCGCACTTGATTTGCGCGCGCCGGATGATCGCGCGCGATTGCATGATCTGGCCGCGCGGGCCGATATTTTTCTGCAAGGCTATCGGCCAGGCGCCATTGCCGGCCATGGCTTTGCGCCGGAAGCACTCGCTGCCCAGCATCCGGGCATTATCTGCGTTTCGCTTTCCGCCTATGGCCATCTTGGCCCCTGGGCCGCGCGGCGCGGGTTTGATTCACTTGTGCAGAATGCGAATGGCATGAATGACGCGGAAGCCTTGTTGGCCAAGGAGGCCAAGCCACGCCCCTTGCCCTGCCAGGCTTTGGATCACGCTTCGGGCTATCTGCTGGCTTTCGGCGCCATGGCCGCGCTGCTGCGCCGGGCTGAGGAAGGCGGTTCCTGGCTGGTGCGTGTTTCCCTTGCCGGCACAGGGGAATGGATCAAGCGCCTCAGCCGGTTGGAAGCGGGGCTATCGGCGCCGGGCCTTGCTTCCCGTGACATTGACGCCGCCTTGGAAGAAAGTGACAGCGGTTTTGGCCAGATGCGCGCCACGCGCCACGCCGCGCGCCTTTCCGCGACACCACCGCGTTGGGATTTGCCCGCCATGCCACTCGGCAGCCATGCACCCGAATGGCGCTAGGCTTTACTTCAGGCAGCGCAAAAACAGCGTTGACGGATGCGCAACTTCGCCCACCGCATCGGCAGCGCGGGGCGCGTCATTGGCCGCGCCTTGCGTCACCTGCACATTCTGTTCGCGCAGAAATGCCAGGGCTTCCGTGTGCTTCACGGCGAAATTCACATTCTGCGGAATATCGCCCGTCTGCCCTGTAGCCCCTTCAACCGCAATTCCTGCTCCACACGCGTGGCGCCGTGGCAGGGATGGGCAAGGGCGTGGTCGTGGGTCGCGGCCTCAATCTCGGCCGCAACGCGGTTCGGATGGGGTCCCTTTGCGCCAGGCAGGCGGTCTATCAGGCCGTCCGCCCCATAGGTCTGGGAGTTACGCCTGATTTCGTAGAATTGCTGCCGGGAATAGCCCATCATTTTGCAGGCGCGGCTCACATTCGACAATTCAGCGGCGATTTCGAGCAACGACAGCTTGCGTCGTGCTACCTTGTCTTTCGTGGTCATCTTCGTGGTCTTTCGTGTTTGAGGGTTGTGTCGCAACGCCATCAAACCCGCTTCCACGCGGTCCGGCCACCGCGAACCGGGCGCGCAGACTTTTACGGTCCGCGCCCGGTTCCGTCAGTGGCCTATGTCAGGTGATTACCGTAGGGGGACAGTCAATGCCGTTTGGTCGTTTGTGACTGGCGCCGGCGCTGGACCCAAGCTTGTGCCGGCACCTCTGGGCCAGGCTTGGCGCCGCACTTCCTGCCCTTGGCCAATCAAACCCGATGGTTTCAGTGAGGCGCGCAAAGCCCTATATGGCGCCCATGCCGCCGCTTATTCGTGCCCTTTGCGTCCTGCTGCTCTCGCCCTTGCTGGGTGCGCCGGCGGAACGCCTGCCGACGCCGGACCCGCTGCGGGCCGCTGGCTGGCAGAAGGGCGGCTGGTCTGGCCTCAAGCCCGCGACATTTGAAGCTTCGCCTGACGGAGGGCTCCGCATCACCGGCCTTGGGCAAGCGAGTTTTGTCTGGCGCTCCGTCACCAAGGCCGATGCCTGTCTTTATTGGCGCTGGCGGGTGGATCAGGGGCCGCCGCCAACGCCGCTTGATCGCAAGGGCGGTGATGATCGCGCCATTGCCATTACGGTTGGCTTCGATGGCTGGCCGCCGGATGCCAGTTTCTTCCAAAAGGCGCAGTTCACCATGGCGCAGGCCATGGCCGGCGATCACCGCCTGCCGCGCAGCATGATTGCCTATGTCTGGGGCGGTACCGGGCAGGAACCGCGCCCCTTTGCCAATCCTTACGTGGTCGGGCTTGGCAAGGTCTATGTCTTGCGCCCTGCCAATGCCCCGCGCCAGCATTGGTTTGACGAAAAGATTGATGTCAGCCGCGATTGGCGCGCAGCCTTCAAGGGTGCGGCGGTGCCGCCCGTGCTGGAAATCATGGTCGGCACCGATGTGGATGACACGAATGCGCGGCTTGATGCGCGGATAGACCGCATCCGCTTTGCCCCTTGCTGACCTGATCACCCCGGCATGATCCGGCGCAAGAAAGCGTGCTGCGATCATGGTAGATGGCGCGGTATCAGACGGAGATTCGCATGACCGACCCGCTACCCACCATCTGGAATCCTGATCAGCGCATCGGCGATATGCTGAAGGGCAAGCGCGGCCTGGTGGTGGGCATTGCCAATGCCGATTCCATCGCTTTCGGCGCCGCCGCCAAGCTCAGTGCCTTTGGTGCAGACCTCGCCGTGACCTGGCTGAATGACAAGGCGGAACCTCATGTCCGCCCCTTGGCCGAACAGCTTGGCGCGGTAATCGCCATGAAGCTGGATGTCGAAGCAGAAGGCGAGATGGAGGCCGTGTTTGACCGCCTGACGCGCGACTGGGGCAGGCTTGATTTCGTGATCCATTCCATCGCCTTCGCCCCGCGCGCCGATTTGCATGGCCGCGTGATTGATTGCTCGGCAGAGGGTTTCGGCCAGGCCATGCGCGTTTCCTGCTGGTCCTTTTTGCGCATGGCGAAGCTTGCGGAACCCATCATGGCGCCAGGCGGAGTGCTGGTGACCATGAGCTATTACGGCGCCGATAAGGTGGTTGCGAATTACAACATGATGGGGCCGGTGAAGGCCGCGCTTGAAGCTTCGGTCCGTTATGCGGCGGCTGAACTTGGCCCGCGCGGTATCAGGGTTTTCGCGGTCTCGCCCGGGCCGCTCCGCACCCGTGCCGCCAGCGGCATTGCGCAATTAGATGAATTGATCGCCGATGCGAAGGAACGCGCACCAGCACAGCGGCTTGTGGATATCGCGGAAGTTGGCCGCGTGGTGGCGTTTTTGGTGAGTGGCGCGTCATCGGGCATGACGGGCGATACCATCTATGTGGATGCGGGGCTGCATAATGTCGCCTGAAGCCAAGGGATCGGCACTGCTGGTGCTGAATGCGGGATCATCCTCGCTGAAATTCGCAGTCTTTGCCGTTGAAGCGCGCGGGCTGGAGCAGCGCTATGATGGCCAGATGGAAGGCATTGGTGCCGCACCGCATTTCACCTTGCGCGATGCTGCCGGCGCGATGCTGACGGACCGGCGCTTCGCGGAAACCGAAGCGCCCAAGGGCCATGAAGGCGCGCTTGGGGTGATTTTGGCGGCGCTGTCGCCCTTGGTGGATGGCGCTTCCATTCGCGCCATTGGTCATCGCGTGGTGCATGGCGGGCGGGATTTGAGCGCGCCGGTGCTGATCGCCGATGCCATCATGGCGAAGCTGCGCGCGCTGGTGCCACTCGCCCCCCTGCATCAGCCGCATAATCTGGCCGGCATTGAAGCCGCCGCGCGGCATTTTCCGGGGGTGCCGCAAATCGCCTGTTTCGATACGGCCTTTCACCGCACGCAAAGCCACGCTGCGGCGACTTTCGCGCTACCGCCGCGCTTTTTTGATCAGGGCATTTTGCGGTACGGCTTCCATGGCCTGTCTTACGAATATATCGCGCGCCGTCTGGCGGCAGAGGATGCCGCACTCGGACATTCCCGCCTGATTGTCGCGCATCTTGGCAATGGCGCATCACTTTGCGCCATGGCGGGTGGGCAAAGCCGCGCCACCACCATGGGTTTCACCGCCCTGGATGGCGTGCCCATGGGCACACGCAGCGGGCAATTGGACCCCGGCGTGGTGCTGCATATGCTGGATAGTTTGCAGATGACATCGAATGACATCACGCATCTGCTGTATCACGACAGTGGCCTGAAGGGCATGTCCGGCATTTCGCAGGATGTCCGCGCCATTGAAGCCGCGGGGACCGAGGCTGCCGAGGCCGCTTTGGATCACTTCGCCTTCCGCGTGCGGCGCGAAATTGGTGCTCTGGCCGCTTCCATCGGCGGCATAGACGCCTTGGTGTTTACCGCCGGCATTGGTGAGAATGCGCATGGGGTGCGCGCACGCATCTGCGCGGGGCTCGGCTTTCTGGGCATCAATCTTAATCCCGCCGCCAATGCTGCCAATCGCCCGGAGATCGGCCGCGCCGGTGATCCCGTGCGCGTGCTGATCCGCTCGACCGATGAGGAGGCGATGATTGCGGAGCATGCCTTGGCGTTGGTCAAGGCTGGCTGAGCTTTGTCATGCCGCGATATTGGGGTGTACCGGCACCCATAGGCTGTTCGGCTCCGATACGGATGAAGGCGCCGCGGCGCATTGCCAGCGCCACGAAAAAGCGCCCACGCATCTGCTTGGGCATGCCGCGCATGACGTCGCGGTGGGTGTCCCCTTCCCGGCATCCGCCATGCAGCGCGATCCATGATCAGCCCCTACTGAGTCCGGCGAGAGAGCGACACAGCATAGGATGAAGCCCGCGCCTGCAGGACTGGATCATCGCTCATTTCAATGCCCGGCGCCTGATCCAGGATCATGAAGCTGATCGGATCGCATGGCCCGCCGGGGCCGGCAGAAACCTCGCTCACCGTCAGGCGACCAACAACGGCGCGTGGGCGATCATCCGGCCAGGCGATAGTCGGGTTCAGCAAATCATCACCCTGCCCGGGGAATTGCAGCACCATATCGAATTCAATGGGCGCGGTGGCGACGCGCCGACGCAGTTCATCAACCAGATAGTGATTGCCAAGGCTTTGCATCTGCTCCGCTGTCAGGCGTTCAACCCCGGCGCGCGGTTCAAACACCCAACGTGCCGGGCGAACTTGCCCATCCTGCCCGCGGAACATGAAGGTATTCACCCCCCAATAGGGCGTGGTGGCAAAACTGGCTGGCGGCGCATTGGCCGCCAAATAGCGGCCCTGATTGCCGACGGAAGGATTGGCAGCAACGAAAGCAGCGAAGGCCGCCGCGCGTTCCGGATTGGGCCTTCCAGTCGCGGGGTCATTCGCGCGCGCCAGCAGACCATCCACCAGGGCTTGCGGCGTGGGCGAACCGAAAACCGGCGTTGAGATATTTGCCATTTCAAACAAATCGCCGGCAGGTGCCTCAAATCTTATGGAAAGGCTGCGCGTGCCGCGCGCAGTGTCTGACGCATTTGGATTGACCCCCGCCACACCGAAGCGGATCAGCGCCGTGTTGCGCTGGCCGCTGAGAACCGGTGCGACGGAAAGCCTGGTGCCTTCAGCGGTCGCGACGAAATACCCCGCCGCGCAAACGCCCTTGGGGTGGCTGGGGCGATGGGTGCGGACCGGCCCCAGCACGGCTTCAAAGGCGTCAACAATGGCCTCGGGGCTCGGCTCAGCGGCGGCTGGCTGTGGCGCGGCAAGCACCGCGGCAAGCGCAAGGCCCACGGCAAATTGGCGCCAGGCAGGCAAATTGGGTAGCGGCATGGTTCTCTCCCCGGATTAAAGTGTTGGCTTTCGCCTTGTTCTCAGTGTTTCTGGGAGTCTACCCAAGATTCCGGCAACAGCGAAGAAGAAACTTCCGAACCGTTTCAACTGCACGGAGCATCTGCGCGCGGATACCCCGTCGCAGTGACCTGGTGCGCGATGCTTTCGGAATGCCGCGCCCGCTGCCCCGGACGAGGTTCATGATCAGCAATGGCTGCCGCCCGTGACTGCGCTGAAACTTTCCAGAAACTTGGCATTTCAATCATCGCGGCGCCGCCCGTCACGCACCGCTTGCGCCAGCGATGGGCCGAGGGCTAGCCTTTCAGTGTGCGCCAAACCTTGGCGTAGGCAGAAATCATTCAGGAAGCAGGTCATGAATCAAATCGCTGCCCGCAGGCTCGGCACCACAGCGCTCAAGGTCTCAGCGCTCGGCTTTGGTGCCGCGCCCATTGGTGGCTTTCGCGCCACCATCACCGAAGCCGAAGCGCAAGCGCTGCTTGAAGCTGCCTGGCAGGGTGGCGTGCGCTTCTTCGATACCTCGCCCTTTTACGGCTATGGCAGAAGCGAATTGCGGCTTGGGCATTTCCTCAGGCAACGCGCGCGAGAGGAATTTATCATCTCCACCAAGATCGGCCGTGTCATGCATGCGCAGCAACCGCAGGAACAGGCGCCCCCCGATTTGCGCAGTAATGGTCTGCCGGGATTCATTCCAGCATTCGACTATAGCTATGATGGCGTCATGCGTTCGCTTGAACAATCATGCTTGCGCCTTGGGATTTCGCGCCTGGATATCCTGCTTGTCCATGACATAGATTTCTGGACCATCCAGGATCGGGCACTGCTTGATCAGCGTTTTCGCACCCTGATGGATAGCGGCTATCGCGCGCTTGATGAATTGCGCTCGGCCGGGGTGATCGGCGCCATTGGCTGTGGCCTCAATGAAGCGGATATGTGTTTGCGTTTCGCGAAAGCGGGGGATTTCGACTGCATGCTGCTTGCTGGGCGCTATACCTTGCTTGAACAGGGCGCGCTGGATGAATTCATGCCTTATGCAAAGGCGCATGACATCAGCGTTATCATCGGCGGACCGTATAATTCAGGTATTCTGGCAGGAGATGTGCCTGATCATGCGACGCATGACTATAAGGCAGCGCCACGCCACCTGATTGAAAAGGCGCGCCGCATTGCAGCGGTTTGCCAGCGCCACCAAGTCCCATTGGCTGCGGCGGCGTTGCAATTCCCCCTGGCGCATCCTGCGGTGGCATCGGTTATCCCTGGCGCCCTATCGGCTGAGGAGGTGCGGCAGAATATTGGCTATCTGCACCATAAAATTCCAGCGACACTCTGGCAGGAATTGAAAGCCGAAGGTTTGCTGGCTGAAGCGGTGCCGGTTCCGCCTTAGGGCCTAATTTCGTTCGGTTGGATCAATATCACCACTCGCCACCGCCGGCGCGGCCAGCACCCCATCCCGCACGCCGCGCAGCGCCGGAACATCCCCCGCGCCAAAGCCGCGCCTTGCCTTGTCAGCAAGTGCCAGCCGCCGCAGCGCAGCATCGCTCAGCACCGCGCAATCGGGCAGCAGCGCCGCCGCATCCTCAAGCCGGCCTGTGCAATGCAGCACCACATCGCAGCCCGCCGAAAGCGCTGCCTCGGCCAAATCATTCGCCATGCCAGCCAGAGCCCCCATGGCCAGATCATCCGTGATCAGCAGGCCATCAAAGCCAATCTCACCCCGGATCACACACTGGATCACGGTGGGGGAGAGTGTCGCCGGCAGGCGCGCATCCCAGGCTTCGTACAGCACATGCGCCGTCATGGCCCAGGCACCGCTGCCCGCCAGCGCGCGAAACGGCGCGACATCATCAGCAAGTGCCTCAACACCCACGCCAACGCGCGGCAATTCATGATGGCTATCCGCCATCGCACGGCCATGCCCTGGGATATGCTTGATCACGGGAATGCAGCCCGCCGCCTGCAGCCCAGCGATGCAAGCCACGCCAAGCCGCGCAATCTCCTCAGGTTCCGCACTGAAGGCGCGATCACCAATCACCTGATGCGCTCCGGGCAGGCGCAAATCCAGAACGGGTGCGCAGACAACATCCAAGCCAGCCGCGCGGCACATCGCCCCCATCAAATAGGCATTGGCGCGCTGCGCAAGTTCCGGCTCACCTTCAAACCGTGCAGCGGCGGGAAATGCCTCCCATTGCGGCGGCTTCAACCGCGCCACGCGCCCGCCTTCCTGGTCAATCAGGATCGGCGCGGCAGCGCCCAACACATCGCGAATATCATTCGTGAGTGCCCGCAATTGCGCTGGGTTCTGGATATTGCGTGCAAACAGAATGGTGCCAAGCGGCGGGCAGCGCCGCCATAGCGCCGCTTCCGCCGAAGTCAGCCGAGGCCCCGCAAGACCAAGTATCGCGGCCCGTGAAGGCGCCATCTAAGCCTACCCGCCAATTACCATGCAGGGGATGCTGCGCGTCTTCATTTCATCGCAAAAGGCACGCGCGGTCGCGGCATCTGCAAAGCCGCCGGTGCGGATGCGATACATCGTCGTCTGCCCTTCGCGATCAAGCGGGGCGAGGTTCACCCGCCGATTGCCGAGCAATTCCGGCACGCGCTTTTGCAACCTGTCCCATTCGCCGCGCGCCGCGGCTTCGCTCGGCAGCGCCCCCAATTGCACCTGCGCACGGCCATTCGCCACTGGCGCAAACCGATCGGCAGTCGCGGGCACTGGCGCAGGCAGGCTTGGCGCCGTCAGCGCCGAAGTTGTGGCCGGTGGCGCTGGTGTCGCGGGTGCGGCGGCCGGCGGGGCGTTGCGCGCAGCCGCTGGCGGCGCGGCCGGCTGCGCTGGCGCGGGCGCAGGGGCTGCCGGCGGCGACGCATTGCGTGCGGCTTCCTGCGCCGCACGCTCAGCCAATTGTGCGCGTAGCTGATCCACGCGTGGTTTTTCGGCCTCCGGCGCCAGACCGCCTTGCGTGGACGTCCGCGCGCCGCGATTGCGGTCAAAAATCAGCTCATCCTGATTGGGCACACGCAAGCCCCCAGGATTATCGGGCCGCACCTTGATCGGGCGCGCATCCGCCTCAATCAGCGGGGCATTGCGCGATGACCCGCGCGAAAATCCCCAGACGAGTGCAGCGATCAATGCCCCCACCGCAAGGACAGACCCTGCGATGATGATCATTCGCCAAGGCGGGCCCCCAGCCCCCTTGCGACCCAGCCTATAGGCTGGAACCGGAACTTCCCTCACGCCTATCCCCCGATCGGCGCTGGAATAGTGTCAGCGCATTTCCTCGACCGGCGTCACCCCCATGACGCCAAGGCCGGAACGAATCACGCTTGCCGTCGCCGCCACCAGCGCCAACCTGGCGGCTGTGGCAGCGGGCTCATCCTCACGGATGAAGCGAAGCGTCGAATCGTCGCGACCTCGATTCCACAATACATGAAAATCGGCCGCCAAGTCATGAAGGAAAAACGCGATGCGGTGCGGTTCGCGGGCTAAAGCGGCAGCTTCCACTACCCGCGGCCAGGAAATCAGGCGTCGGATCAGGTCCAATTCCGCCTTGTCGCGCAAATGCTCAAGCGGCGCAGAGGCGAGTTTCGCCACCTCAGGCTCACCCGCCTGACGCAGCACAGACCGGCAGCGCGCGTGGGCATATTGCACGTAAAATACCGGGTTTTCGCGGGTTTGCTCGACAACCTTGTCCAGGTCGAATTCCATCTGCGCGTCGGATTTGCGCGTCAGCATGGTAAAGCGCACCGCATCACGGCCCACTTCCTCGATCAAATCGCGCAAGGTCACATAGGTCCCGGCACGCTTGGACATGCGCACGGGCTCGCCGGCCTTCATCACATGCACAATCTGGCAAAGCACCACTTCCAAGGGCACACGCCCATCGGATAGCGCCTTCACGGCGGCGCCCATGCGGGAGACATACCCGCCATGATCCGCGCCCCAGACATCAATCAGCAGATCATAACCACGTTTCAGCTTATCCGCATGGCAGGCAATGTCATTGGCAAAATAGGTGTTGGAGCCATCGGATTTCTTGAGCGGCCTATCTACATCATCGCCAAATTGCGTGGAACGGAACAGCAATTGCGGGCGCGGTTCCCAATCATCCGGCGTCTTGCCCTTGGGCGGTTCCAGCACGCCTTCATAGAGCAAACCCTTGCCTTCAAGTGCTGCAATAGCGGCATCGGTCGCATTTGCTTCCACGAGCGCGCGTTCTGATAAGAAAATCTCCTGATTGACGCCGAGCAGCGCCAAATCCTCGCGGATCGCGATCATCATCATCGCGACCGCCCGTTCCCGCGCCGCATCCAGCCAGGCGCGATCCACGAACCAGCCAAGCTCCAAAGCACTTGCCACACCGGCGGCGGAT
>JBIKWX010000307.1:0-3814 GCA_044356095.1 Roseomonas sp. | reverse complement strand
ATCAGGCGAAAGCCCTCGCCTTCCGCGCCGATGCGGTCTTCTTCCGGCACTTCCAACCCGTCAAAGAACAGCATGTTCGAATCAACGCCATGCCGGCCCATCTTGTGGATGAGCCGCACTTCCACCTTGGCGCGATCAAGCGCGGTATAGAACAGCGTCAGCCCATCGGTCTTGCGCTTCACCTGATCAAGCGGCGTGGTGCGCGCCAAAAGCAGGATGCGATCCGCGACCTGGGCGGTAGAAATCCAGATCTTCTGGCCATTGATGACATAGCGATCACCACGCTTTTCGGCGCGTGTTTTCAATTCCGTCGTGTTGAGCCCGGTATTGGGCTCGGTCACACCAAAACAGGCTTTTTCGTGGCCCTGGATCAGCGGCGGCAGAAAACGCTGCTTTTGCGCGGGCGTGCCAAAGACAACCACGGGATTGAGGCCGAAGATATTCATGTGAATGGCCGAAGCGCCCGACATGCAGGCGCCGCTTTCCGCCACGGCCTGCATCATCACCGTCGCCTCCGAAATCCCGAGGCCCGCACCACCGAATTCTTCCGGCATCGCAATGCCAAGCCAGCCACCGGCGGCGACCGCGCGATAGAATTCCTCAGGGAAACGGGCTTCCTGGTCAATCTTCAACCAGTAATCATCGCCGAAATCGGCGCAGAGCTTCAGAATCTGCGCGCGGAGTTCTTGCTGCGCATCGGTGGTTGAATACTGCACGGAACCATCCTTGGGTCAGTCTTGCCTTGAAATTGCGGTTTTGCCGCGGCCCGGTCAATTGCGCGGAATTGCCTTTGCGGGGGCTCTCGGGCAGAAGTCGCGGCGGAGATCACCATGACCGAAGACACCCAGAGCCTGCCGGACCGGCTATCCAACGACCCCAGCAGCCCGTTTTATGATGAGGCGCTGCTGAGCCGTGGCGTTGGCATTCGCTTCAAGGGTCAGGAGAAGACGAATGTGGAGGAATATTGTGTCTCGGAAGGCTGGATCAGGGTGAGCCTTGGCAAGGCAACGGACCGACGCGGCAAGCCGTTGACCATGAAGCTGACCGGGACGGTGGAGCCTTATTTGCGGTAAGGCGCCTTAAGCGCTCGCCGCATCCAATTCCGCCACCGCTGCCGCATCCAAAGTCAGCCCGGCAGCCTGCACCAGATCCGCGACCTGCGCTGAGGTCGTGGCACTCGCAATCGGCGCCGCCAGCCCAGGGCGCCCCTTGAACCAGGCAAGCGCCACCTGCGCCGGCGTGGCGCCCATCCGCACTGCCACCTTGTCCAGGGCAGCCAGCACCTTCAGCCCCTTGTCATTCAGGTATTTCCCCGCCCCGCGCGCGCCACGCGGGCTTTTGCCGAGGTCGGCCTCAGACCGATATTTGCCGGACAGAAAGCCCGATGCGAGCGAATAATACGGGATCACGCCAACGCCTTCCGCCGCACATAGCGGCAGCATATCCGCTTCAATACCTCGTTCCAGCAGATTGTAATGCGGCTGCATGGTTTGATAGCGCGGCAGGCCATGCTTGGTGCTGATATCCAGCGCTTCCTTGAAACGCGCGGCAGAGAAATTGGAAGCGCCAATCGCGCGCACCTTGCCCGCCTTGATCATCTTGTCGAAGGCGGCCAGCGTTTCTTCCTGCGGCACCGATTCATCATCGCGGTGGGACTGATAGAGATCAATCACATCTGTCCCAAGGCGCTTCAGCGAAGCCTCAATCGCGCTGGCGAGATAGGTGGACGAAAGCCCCTTGCCGATGCCGGGCATTTCCATGCCTGCCTTGGACAGGATCAGCACATCATG
Source organism: Roseomonas sp. (assembly GCA_044356095.1). Classification (GTDB taxonomy): domain Bacteria; phylum Pseudomonadota; class Alphaproteobacteria; order Acetobacterales; family Acetobacteraceae; genus Neoroseomonas. The sequence goes on along the minus strand of JBIKWX010000307.1, from coordinate 2,024 downwards.
CCGCCGCCCGCGTGCCTTCAGCCATTCGCCCATGATGCTCTCGGACTCGCCGCCTTTGTTGCCCGGCACCCAATAGGCATAGACATCCGCGGTATCGAGCGCGTTGAGCCCGCGTTCCACCAGCTCATCCAAAATCCGGAAGGATTGCGCCTTATCCAAGGTCCAGCCGAAGACATTGCAGCCGAAAATCACGGGCGGGACGAAAATGCCGGAACGGCCCAATTCGATCTTTTGCATGGGGTTTCTCCTGTTGTGGTGACAGCTTGCAGGCTTTGGGGGGCGGCGAAAAGGGGGCCAGCGCTTTCGCTTGCAATGGCCCGGTCGGATAGGGCAAAATGGGATCAAGCAAGACATGAGGGAGGCACCGCCATGGCCAATCAAAAGCAGCCGGAACGTTCATTCCAGGAACTCTATCGTGATGACCCTGAGCGCGCCGATGCGCTGGTCTGGGGACGGCGTGGGGCACTGCAAGGTGTCGCACTCGCCGCCATGGGCACAGCCCTGGGCGCGGCCATTCCCTTTGCGCGCCATATGCCAGGCGGGCTGGTGCCGGCGGCGCTGGCGCAGGGCGCCAATCAGCCGCAATTCCTGCAAATGGAAGGCAAGGCGCCGCTGATCATGCAGGGCGAACGCCCGCTGAATGCCGAGACGCCCGAGCATTTGTTGGATGATCCCATCACGCCGGCTGACAAGTTCTTTATCCGCAACAATGGCAATGTACCCGATCCGGTGGCTGATCCGCGCGCCTGGAAAATCCGCATTGACGGGGAAGTGAATACGCCGATCGAACTTTCAATCGCGGAGCTTGAACAGCGCTTTGAGGTAGTGACGCGCCGGCTGCAAATGGAATGCGGTGGCAATGGGCGTTCCGGCTTTTCACCCCAGGCCGCGGGCAATCAATGGGGCAATGGCGCCATTTCCAATGCGGAATGGACTGGTGTGCGGCTGCGTGATGTGCTGCGCGCCGCTGGTGTGAAGGATAGCGCCAAATTCACCGGCCAGCATGGCGCCGATACGCATCTTTCCGCGCAAGGCCCGTCAATCAGCCGCGGCATGCGGATTGAGAAAGCGATGGATGAGGATACGCTGATCTGCTTTCGCATGAATGGCGCGGCCATTCCGCAAATGCATGGCGCGCCGGCGCGGCTGATTGTGCCTGGCTGGCCGGGATCGCTCAGCCAGAAATGGTTCACCCGGCTTGAAGTGCTGAATGCGCCGCATACCGGGCGCGGCATGGGCGGCACATCCTATCGGATTCCGGTGCGGCCCATCATACCCGGCAGCCGCAACAATGGCGCTGATTTTGTGGATATGGAAAGCATGCCGGTGCGCTCCGTGCTCAGCAGCCACGCCCATGGCACGCGGCTTCCTGCGGGCACGCGCAGCCTGGATATTCGCGGCCATGCCTGGGCTGGGGATTTGAGCGTGCGTGATATGCATGTCTCAACCGATTTCGGGCAAAGCTGGCAGGCGATGCAGCTTGATGCGCCGCCCAATCGCCATGCCTGGCAGCGCTGGCAGGGCCGCATCGCGCTGCCGAGCGATGGCTATTACGAGATCTGGTATCGCGCGACAGACAGCAATGGCCGGATGCAGCCGCATGTCGCGGCGAATTGGAATCCGCAAGGCTATGGCGCCAATCCGATCAGCCGTGTCGCCATTCTGATCGGCTGAAGCCGCCATGAGATTACTGCCCTATGCGGCGGTGGCGCTGTTGCTATGCGCTTCAGCCACCATCGCGCAAACGCCTGATCTGGCGCAGCGCCAGGCAGAAGCCGCTGCCGCCTTGGCCGAGCAACAGGAAGAGGAAACCGTGCTGGCGGAAGGCGAAGGCCGTTCGGAAGTATTCGGCTATTGCACCGCCTGTCACAATACCGCGCTCATCCGCCGCAGCGCCTTCACGCGCGAACGCTGGGATGAGCTGATGGATTGGATGGCGGAAAAGCACGGCATGAGTCCGCTGGAAGGTGAATTCCGCACGAGCATTGTGGATTATCTGGCGCGCCATTACGGGCCGCGCGCAC
>JBIKWX010000358.1:0-3002 GCA_044356095.1 Roseomonas sp. | reverse complement strand
GCGAAATCTCGCGCCACGGATTGCAGCGCGCGGGTTTCTTCCGGCAGGTCGAAGGTGATGGCGTTCATGCGAGAATTTCCTTGGCGATATCGGCCATGCGCGCGCGGGCGGATTTCAGGTTGCGCGCCTTCACATGACCAAAGCCCTTGATGCCGGCGGCGGCTTCCGCCCATTCGCAAATGGCGCTGTGCGTGGCCGGCGCAAGCTTCGGCAGCAACGCTTCCAGCCCAGCGCGATATTCATGGGGCAGCGCGCGTTCTTCCCGCCTTTCGGTGGTGCGCGCGAAGGGATCAAGCCAGGTGCCGCGGAGCAACTTGCCGTGACGCAGCAGTTTCATCGCGCGCAGCATGCCGGGGCCGAAGGCGCGCTTTTCCGGCAGGCCGGTTTCGGGATTGATCTTGCTGATGATGGGCGGCGCCAAATGAACCTCAACGCGCTGTGTCCCAGCAAAGCCGCGCGTCAGGCTTTCACGCCATGCCGGCAGGCTATGCAGCCGCGCGACTTCATATTCATCCTTATAGGCCATGAGGCGATAAAGCTGCCGCGCCACGGCGCGAGAAAGCCGATCCTCGCCCGGCACCGCCGCCGCTTCCGCCGCACGGATACGCGCGACGAAATCCTGATAGCGCCGCGCGTAACGTGATGACTGATAGGCTTTCAAATCTTCCGCGAAGCGCGCGATCATCTCATCCAGCGTCTCCGGCCCGCGCGGCGCTTCCGGTGTTTCGGTCGCGGCAATGCGGCCCAGTGCAAAGGCGTTTTTGTTGCGCTCCACCGCCGCGCCATTCAATTCAATGGCGCGCAAAATCGCCTCCGCCGAAAGCGGCACCAGCCCGCGCTGCCAGGCAAAACCGAGCATGAAAGGGTTGAGGTAAATCGCATCGCCCAAATCACGTTCAACGCGCGTGAGCGCGGGGATGGTCAGCGCTTCGCGGCACGCCGCGCCCAGGCTTTGCAGCATGGCGCCATTGTCGTAGCGCGTTTCGGTATCCTTCACGAATTGCGCGGTGGGTGACAGATCGGCATTCACAATCGCCGTGCTGCGCGCGGGGCCAAGCAAGGGCCGCGCAGTGCGGCCATGCGCCACCACCATATCGGCGGCGAGCAACAAATCCGCTTCCCCTGTCGCAATGCGTGCGCCGGATAATTGATCCGCCGCCGCGCCCACCGGGCCGATACGAAGCTGCGCATAAACCCCGCCACCTTTTTGCGCGAGGCCGAGGAAATCCAAGGTGCGCACGGGCCTTCCTTCCAGATGCGCGGCCTGCGCCAGAATGGCCGCCATGGAAGAAACACCCTGCCCGCCGACACCGGCGATCAGCAGATTCCACGCCTCGCCTTGAATGGCGGGCAGGCTTGGTTCGGGTGGCAAGGGCGGCAGGGTGATGGCCGCGGGCCGCGCCGGTTCAGCACCGATCAGGCTGACGAAGGACGGGCAGAACCCCTCCACACAGGAAAAATCCTGATTGCAGGCAGATTGATCAATGCGGCGCTTGCGGCCGAAGGGCGTTTCAATCGGCTCCACCGCCAGGCAATTCGACGCGCGAGAGCAATCGCCACAATCCTCACAAATGCGCGGGTTGATCGCGATGCGGCGATTGGCACGCGGCGCCAAATCGCGCTTGCGCTTGCGGCGGCGTTCTGTGGCGCATTCCTGATCATAGATGATGGCGGTGACACCCTTCACCGCGCGCAATTCCTTCTGCACGGCATCAAGCCGCGACCGGTGATGAAAGCCAACCGTGGATGGGATCAGCGGATGGCCGCGATGCCGGTCCGGATCGTCGGAGACAATCTCAATCCGCCCCACACCTTCGCCATGCAATTGCGCGGCGATATGCGGCACATCAATCTCGCCTTCCGGGGTTTGCCCGCCGGTCATGGCGACAGCGCTATTCACCAGAATCTTGAAAGTGATATTGGCCTTGGCAGCGACGGCGAACCGTACCGAAAGGCTGCCGGAATGCGCATAGGTGCCATCGCCCATATTCGCAAAAATATGTTCCTGGCTGGTGAAATGTTCCTGCCCGATCCAGGCCGAGCCCTCACCACCCATTTGGCAGAAGAAATCCGTCTCCCTGTTCATGAAGCGCGCAAGGTAATGGCAGCCAATGCCGGCAAGCGCCCGGCTGCCTTCCGGCACGCGGGTTGAGGTATTGTGCGGGCAGCCTGGGCAGAAATAGGGATCGCGCCCATGCACCGGCGTTTGATCTCCGGCGGCCAGGCTTTCCAGTGCCGCCATGCGCGCCAGCATCGCATTGGTGCGAAACGCCTGCGGCAGACGCGCGAAAAGCGCGCGCAGAATCTGCGCGGAATCGAGCTCGTTCAAATCAGACAGCAAGGGCCGCCCGGCCTCATCACGCTTGCCGGTAATGCGCGGGCGGCGGTCCATGTGAAACAACGCATCGCGCAGCTGCCATTCCAGGAAGGACCGGCGATCTTCGATCACCAGGATTTCCTCAAGCCCCTCAGCAAAGGCGCGCGCGGCATCGGCATCAAGCGGCCAAGCCAGGCCCACCTTCCAAATGCGCAACCCCTGGGCACGGGCGAAATCCTCGGAAATGCCGGCCTCGGCCAATGCCTGGCGCAGCACGGTGAAAGCTTTGCCGCGCACGGCGATGCCGAAGCGTGCATCCGGGCTATCCAGCACCATGCGGTCAATGCCATTGGTCCGCGCGAAGGCATTGGCGCGCGGCAGCTTCACATGCCGCAGGCGTTCTTCCTGCACCATCGGCGGATCAGTCGCGCGGATATGCACGCCATCAGGCACGCTCGGCATGCCCTGCGGTTCGCGCGTGGCGTAAAGGGCAGGGTCCAGCAGCACCGTCATGGTCGCATCCATGGTGTCGGCCACACATTTCATGCCAACCCAGGTGCCGGCGTAACGGCTGAGCGCAATGCCCTTCAGCCCATATTCCAAAACCTCCGCCACATCGGCGGGATCGAGCATGGGGATTTCCAGATCCATGAAGGCATATTCGCAGCCCGATGTGATGGTGGAG
>JBIKWX010000306.1:0-3821 GCA_044356095.1 Roseomonas sp. | reverse complement strand
TTGGCAATCCGCTTGATGTGCTGATTTCCCCCGACGCCACGCAGGATATTCGGGAAGCCACCATTCGCCATTACGGCCTGGATCAACCGCTTTGGCGACAGTATCTCGCTTTTCTGGGAAGGCTACTGCAAGGTGATCTGGGGCGGAGCTTCGTGCTGAATATCCCAGTGCTGCAGTTGGTGCTGAGCCGACTGCCAGCAACATTGGAATTGGCGCTGGCTTCGGTGCTGATAGGCGCCTTCATCGGCATTCCACTTGGCATTTATGCAGGCTACCGGCCCGAAAGCGCCGTATCCAAGGTGATCATGGCAGCCTCGGTTTTGGGCTTTTCGGTACCGACCTTTTGGGTTGGGCTCATTCTCATTCTGACCTTCGCCGTCAATCTCGATTGGCTACCCGCGGGTGATCGCGGCCAAACGATTGAGGTATTTGGCGTTGGCTGGTCCTTCCTGACCTGGGAAGGGTTGCGGTTTCTGGCGCTACCGGCGCTCAATCTCAGCCTGTTCAAGCTTGCCATGCTGATCCGCCTGTCACGTGCCGGTACGCGTGAGATCATGCTGTCCGACACGGTGAAATTCGCGCGTGCGGCAGGGCTTTCTGATTTCACCATTCTGCGCCGGCATGTGTTGCGGCTGATTTCCATACCGCTGGTGACGGTCTTTGGCTTGGAATTTGGCTCCACGCTTGCCTTCGCCGTGGTGACCGAGACGATCTTTTCCTGGCCAGGGGTTGGCAAGCTGATTATTGATTCGATCACCTCGCTCGATCGGCCAGTCATGGTTGGTTACCTTGTTCTGGTGGCGTTTCTTTTTGTAACCATTAATCTGGTGGTTGATCTTACCTATGCTGTGCTCGATCCGCGTCTCAGGCGTGGAAGGCGGGTGTGATGGCGGCATTCTGGCGCGATTATCGGGAGAATTGGGTTGCCACCCTCGCACTTCTGGTGGTGGTGTTGATTGTTGTGGCGGCGCTTGCGGCTCCGCTGATCACGCCGCAGGACCCTTATGACCTCGCCAATCTCAATTTGCGGGATGCGCGGCGGCCGCCAGGTTTTGTTGGGTCCGGCGGTTATGTGCATTGGCTTGGTACGGATGCGCAGGGGCGAGATTTGTTCTCTGCCATTCTCTATGGCTTGCGTATTTCCTTGCAGATGGGGATTGCGGCTGGTGCAGTCGCATTTGGTATCGGTACTGCCCTCGGTATCATGGCGGCCAATATCGGCGGCAAGATTGAACAGGGAATCATGCGGCTGGTGGATTTGCAGCTTTCCTTCCCCGCGATTCTGCTGGCGCTGGTGCTGGTTGCGATGCTGGGCCAAGGGCGCGTACCATTGATCATAGCCTTGGTTACCGCTCAGTACGCGTATTTCGCGCGCACTGCCTATGGTGCTGCAACAGCAGAACGGCAGAAGGATTACATTGAAGCCGCGCGCGCCACGCCGCTGCCAGGGCGCAGTATTGTGCTGCGCCATCTTTTGCCGAATTGCCTGCCGCCGCTGATTGTTGTTGGTACCGTGCAGATCGCCAATGCAATTTCGCTGGAAGCGACATTGTCCTTCCTTGGGCTTGGCCTGCCGCCCACAGAACCTTCGCTCGGCATGCTGATCGCCAATGGCTTCCAATACATGATGAGCGGTCGGACCTGGATTTCCGTCTATCCCGGCATTGCGCTCATTGTGCTGATCGTCGCCATCAATATTGTCGGCGATCAGTTACGCGATCAATTCAATCCAAGGCTGCGCCGATGAAACCTGCGCTGCTTCAAGTGCGCGATCTGCGTACGCATTTCGAAACCCGTTCAGGCACAATCAAGGCAGTGGATGGCGTTTCCTTCACACTCGAACGCGGGGAAATCCTCGGCCTGGTTGGCGAATCAGGTTCCGGCAAATCGGTGACCGGCTTTTCCTTGATTGGGCTATTGGACCCGCCGGGGCGCATCGCTGGCGGTTCAATCACGTTTCAGGGGCAAGACTTGGTTGGCCTGCCGCAAGCTGAAATGCGGAAGCTCCGCGGCAAGCGGATCGCGATGATTTTTCAGGATCCCGCAGCGACGCTGAATCCTGTTCTCACAATTGGTCAGCAGATGATGATGGCCGTGCAGGCGCATGGCGGCGCGAGCCAGGGGGCCGCCTTGGCACTTGCCGAACGAAGCCTTACACGAGTTGGTATTCCGGATGCGGCCACGCGCCTGAACGCCTACCCGCATGAATTTTCTGGCGGTATGCGCCAGCGTGTAGCGATTGCCGTCGCGCTGCTGCATGAACCGGAATTGATTATCGCAGATGAACCGACCACTGCGCTGGATGTTTCCATCCAGGCGCAAATCCTGGCTGAGATGAAAACACTCGCGCAAGAAAGCGGTACGGCGCTGATTTGGATCAGCCATGATCTTGCCATTGTGTCTTCCCTGGCCGATCGCGTGATTGTGCTCTATCTCGGTCGCATTATGGAATTTGGGCCGGTTGCGGATGTATTGCGTGCACCCTTGCATCCTTACACACGCGGGCTGCTGGATAGCCTGCCCGCCATGGCTGACCCTGGACAGAAACTCAGGCAAATTCCAGGCAGCACACCTTCACCGCTTCATGTGCCGCCTGGCTGTCCCTTTGCCCCGCGTTGTGCCCATGCGGATGATCGTTGCCGGTCAGACCCACCGCCGGTCGGTGATGAGCGCCACGGGGCATTTTGCCATTATCCTCTGGCGGGTCCAGCATGAAAGATATCCTGACAGCGGAGAATGTCTCTCGCCGCTTTGATCCACATGTGACGCTGGGCGATCGCATTGCTGGGCTTTTCGGCGCCAAGCTGGACCGCCGGCCAGTCATGGCGGTGACTGATGTGACGCTTGCCGTTCAGCGTGGTGAGACGCTTGGTCTGGTTGGTGAATCGGGCTGCGGCAAATCAACCCTTGGCCGCATGCTGGCAGGCATTCTTGAACCAAGCGAGGGTGCGATCCGCCTGAATGGTGCCGCCCCGATGCAAGCTGGGCGCAAAACCACAACGCGTATTCAGACTGTCTTTCAGGATCCCTTTGCCTCGCTCAATCCGCGGCGCCGCGTGGGAGAAACCATCACCGAGGGCCCCATCACCCACGGCTTTATGGCACGTAGCGACGCGGCTAGTCTTGCCGCTGACTGGCTAACAAAGGTTGGGCTGGACCCTGCGTATGTTTCGCGTTTCCCGCATCAATTCTCTGGTGGGCAGCGCCAACGGATCGCCATTGCGCGCGCCTTGGCCATGCAGCCTGAAGTGCTGATCTGTGACGAACCAGTGGCATCGCTTGATGTTTCCATTCAGGCACAAATTCTCAACTTATTTCTTGATTTACGTCGCGAATTCGGCCTGACGACGATCTTCATCAGCCACGATCTTTCTGTGGTGCGCCACGTGAGTGATCGGGTAGCCGTGATGTATCTCGGTCGTATCGTTGAGATTGCTGATGCCAATTCGCTTTATTCAATGCCGCAGCACCCTTACACTCAAGGATTGCTGGGTAGTGTTCCAAAGCTCTCACTTGATGGGAATATTGGCGTGACCTTCCAGCCCATCCGCGGTGAGTTGCCATCGCCGCTATCGCCGCCCTCCGGATGTGCCTTTCATCCACGCTGTGCAAGAGCGACAGAGCTTTGTCGGGGAGAGCGACCGCGTTTGGAGGCCAGCGGCAAGAATGGATTGGTGGCTTGCCATTATGGATAACCTTGATCCGTAGATTTATAACTGTAGTGGTGGACCTGTCACGGTTTTGTGCCGCTCCTCTGATCACCTATTGTGAAGCAAAGGAGACGAGCCATGAGCAGTGGCAGGACGGATGAATTTCGCAAA
>JBIKWX010000305.1:0-3823 GCA_044356095.1 Roseomonas sp. | reverse complement strand
ATGATGGAACCCACGAAAGCGACCGTGATCGCCACCTTCAATGAGGCGAAGAAATACGGCATGGCGCGCGGCAGCCCGACCTTGCGGATGATATCCGTCTGGCTTGCGCCAAGCGCGCGCAGCACATCGCGCAATTCGGGTTCAACGGTTGCGATGCCGGTCGCTACATTCACCACAATCGGGAAGAAGGAAATCAGAAACGCAGTCAGCACCGCGGGCCAGAAGCCAGCACCGAACCAGATCACCAAAATCGGCACCACGGCAACCTTGGGCACGGAATTGAAAGCGATCAGCAGCGGATAAAGCCCGCGATAGACCAGCACGGAAGACCCGATCACCACGCCCAACAGCAACCCAAAGACGATTGCCATCGCAAAGCCAATCACGGTGGTGAGCAGCGTCGCCCAGGAATTGGCGAGCAAGGGCTGCCACCATTTCACCATGCTGGCGGCAATGGCCGAAGGTGCGGGCAGGATGAAGGGCTGAATATTGAAGGCCCAAACAGCGGCTTCCCAAATCAGGAACATGCCGGCAATCACCAGCCAGGGCAGCCAGGCTTCCAGCCGACGGCGGCGGCGCGCGGCGGCGGCCAAGGCTTCCGGGCTGCGGAGCGCTTTACGAGGCATCGGCAATTTCCTCGGCATCGCGGGCATCGCTGATGCGATCACGCAATTCATGCACCAAATCCTGGAATTCGGTGGTGTAGGTGGTCTCCATGGTCCGCTCTCGCGGGAAATCCACGTGGCGTTCGGCAATGATGCGCCCGGGGCGGGATGACATGACCAGCACGCGATCCGCGAGATAGGCCGCTTCGCGCAAATCATGCGTCACCAGAATGATGGTGGGCCGCCGCGCGAGCCAGAGTTTTTGCAAGACAGCCCAAAGGTCTTCGCGCGTGAAGATATCAAGTGCGCCGAAGGGCTCATCCAACATCAGCAAGCGCGGCTGATGGATCAAAGCGCGGCAGAGCGAGGCACGCTGCTGCATGCCGCCCGAAAGCTGCCAGGGGAATTTCGCTTCAAACCCATCAAGGCCAACAAGGGCGAGCAATTCGCGCGCTTGCCGTTCATATTCGGCCCGCTTGGCGCGAAGCTGCCCGCGATGCGGCTGCACCACTTCCAAGGGCAGCATCACATTGTCGAGGATGTTTCTCCACGGCAGCAAGGTGGGATTCTGGAAGGCCATGCCGGCGATGGAAAGCGGGCCATCCACTTCCCGGCCATCCACGAAAACCTGGCCTTCCGTTGGCGGCCAAAGCCCGGTTACCAGGCGCATCAGCGTGGATTTGCCGCAGCCCGATGGCCCGACCACGGCGACGAACTCACCCTCTGCCACCGCAAGGCTCGTGCCCTTCAGCGCAAGCGTTCCCTCAACGCCGCCATAGCGCATGGCGACATTGGCGATATCCACGAATGCCTGCGCCATGGCGCGGGATCAGATCGCGCGATCAGCGGCGGGGGGCAGGAAATCGGCCGTGTAGATTTGCGCCGCCTGCACGCGGGGCGGCAGGTTATAGGCTTCCTCCACCGCGCGAATGCCGGTTTGCAGCCGGCCCATATCCACCGATGAAAGCCCATTGGCGCGCACATTGTCGGACATGATCACACGCGCGACATTCATCTCATGCCGCTCACGTTCCAGCGCCACATCGGTTAGCGGTTCCACGCGGCGCAGATTATCCAGCATCTCCTGACCATTGCGGAGCGTATCGCGGAAGCCGCGCATCAGCGCTGCAGTCGCGCCGCGCACCACGGCAGGGTTGCGTTCAATGAAGGCGCGCGTTGTCAGAATCGCGCCGCCATAAAGGTTCAACCCGTGATCGTAATACATCATCACGCGCTGCGCCGGATGATCGAGCCCGATGCCCTTCAGCGCAAGCGCAGAAGTAGTGACAAAACCCGTCACGCCATCGGCTTCGCGGCGCACCAGCATGGGTTCACGCAAGGCGGGCGAGACCGAAAGGAAGGTCACCTTGGCCGCGTCAATGCCGGCGGACTTGGCAAAAGCCGGGAAAAGCTGACGCCCGGCATCGAAATCCGGCGCGGCCAGGCGCTTGCCTTCAAGGTCCTTCGGGGTGCGAATGGCGCTATCGGCGCGCACAATGGCGCAAAGCGGGCTGCGATCATGCAGCACCGCGACCGCGACAATGCCGCGATCCGGATTTTCGGCGACGAATTTGATGGCCGGATTCAAATCCGCATAGCCCATATCATAAGAACCGCCAGCGAGTGCCACCGGCACGCCGCCCGAACCCTGGCCGCGGTCAATCTGCACATCAATGCCGGCATCGCGGAAATAGCCCTTATCGCGCGCGAGCAGCGCAAAGGCATTCGGTGCCTGGAAGGCCCAATCCAGCGTGAAACGCAGCCGCGCCGGCTGGGCGCGCGCGACCATCGGGGCCGCGAGGATTGCCGTACCGGCAATGAGCGCGCCGCGGCGCGAAATTCCATGAGCCATTGGTGATCTCCCTGTATTTCCGTGACCTGGGTTTTCTGCGCCCTTGGTCTGATGGGGGCAAGGCTTACCCGCTGCGGGCGGGGGCTGCAAAGGCTGATTCGAACCGGCTTTGCCTGGAATGCGGGCTTGGCTGGCGTTTTATTGGGCAAATCAGCCCTTGCGCCGTCGCCCGCCCTTGCCCTTGGCGGGGTCATAGCCGCCGCCCCCCGGCCCCATGGGCTTTGGCTTCCAATCCGCCTTGGCCTTGGGCTTGGCTTCCTGGAGCGACCGTCCCGCGAGGTTGGGCGAAAGGCCAAGGTCCAGGCTTTCCAGCCGCTTGATCTCATCACGGAGCCGGGCCGCGGTTTCGAATTCCAGATCGGCCGCTGCCGCGCGCATCTTGCGTTCAAGTTCCGCGATGGTGGCCTTCAGGTCCTTGCCGACAAATTCAGCGGTTTCCTCACCTTCCAGCGCGTCAACCGTCACGTAATCCTGTTCATAGATGGATTGCAGCGCGGATGAGATATCGCGGCGGATGGTTTGCGGCGTGATACCGTGTTCCTTGTTCCAGGCTTCCTGTTTTGAACGCCGGCGCGCGGTTTCTTCCAAGGCGCGGCGCAGGCTATCGGTCATGACATCAGCATAGAGCACGACACGGCCATCCACATTGCGCGCGGCGCGGCCGATGGTTTGAATGAGTGATGTGGTGCTGCGCAGAAACCCTTCCTTATCGGCATCCAGAATCGCGACCAGCGCGCATTCCGGAATGTCCAAGCCTTCACGCAGCAGGTTGATGCCGACCAGCACATCAAAAACACCCTTGCGCAAATCGCGGATGATTTCGATGCGTTCCAGCGTGTCAATATCCGAATGCAGATAGCGCACGCGAATGCCGGCTTCGGTCATGTATTCGGTCAAATCTTCGGCCATGCGCTTGGTCAGTGTGGTCACCAGCACGCGCCCGCCATGCTTCGTGACCTCCCGGCATTCGGCCAGCAGGTCATCCACCTGCTTTTCCACTGGGCGGATTTCGGTCACCGGATCAACCAGGCCGGTTGGGCGAATCACCTGTTCGGCAAAGGCGCCGCTGGTGCGTTCCATCTCCCACGGGCCAGGCGTGGCGCTGACGAAAATGGAAGGCGGGCGGTAGGTATCCCATTCCTCAAACTTGAGGGGGCGGTTATCGGTGCAGCTTGGCAGGCGAAAGCCATATTCGGACAGCACGGTCTTGCGCGCATAGTCACCGCGATACATGCCACCGATTTGCGGCACGGTGACATGGCTTTCATCCACGACCAGCAAAGCGTTTTCCGGGAGGTATTCGAAAAGCGTCGGCGGCGGTTCGCCGGGATTGCGGCCTGTCAGATAGCGGCTGTAATTCTCAATT
>JBIKWX010000304.1:0-3840 GCA_044356095.1 Roseomonas sp. | reverse complement strand
GCAGATGACCTTCGCGTTCTGCGGGCCAATGCCATAGATATAGCGAAGCGAGACCAGGACTCGCTTATTGGTCGGAATATTCACGCCGGCGATGCGCGCCACAGTGCCTCTCCTGGGGCCGAGCCCCCCGATACCGCCGCGGTAGCCCATTGGGCCCTGCCGGCGGAGTGTTCCGAATGATTTTGCAACGACAAAGAGCGGCCGGAGTTACCCCCCGCCGCGGGAGCAGCGGGATTAGCCCCAGAGCAATTTCCCGTCAAGCCTTTCCTGACAAAATTTCACCGATCTGGCGCGCGACTTCCGCCATGGAAGCCATGCCATCAACGGCCTTCAACTTCCCTTGCCCAGCATAATACGGAAGCAAGGGAGCAGTCTGGCGATGATAGGCTTCAAGCCGTGCTGCCACGGTTTCCGCCTTGTCATCCGCACGGCGGGAAAATTCAGTCCCACCGCAGCTATCGCACACGCCGGCCTTGGCCGGCTGCTTGAAGCTATCATGATAGCCCGCGCCGCATTTGGCGCAGCTAAAACGGCCGGAAATGCGCCCCACCAGGGCAGCATCATCCACCTTCAATTCGATCACGTGATCAAGCTTGAGACCGCTTTCAGTCAGCATGGCATCGAGCGAAGCCGCCTGCGGGGCGGTGCGCGGAAAACCATCCAGGATGAAGCCCTTGGCGCAATCGGGGCGCGCCACACGCGCCTTCAGCATGGCGGTGATCACCTCATCCGGCACCAGCTCACCACGTTCCATAATGCCCTTGGCCCTGAGGCCGATCTCGCTGCCCGATTTCACCTCGGCGCGCAGCATGTCGCCGGTCGAAATCTGCGCGATGCCGAATTTGTCTTCCAGCATCTTGGCCTGAGTGCCCTTGCCCGCGCCTGGCGGGCCAAGAAGGATAAGGTTCATCCGTTTCCTCCGTTCAACGCCCGCGCGGCTGCCCACGGCCGCCAAGACGTGCTTTCTTGATCAAGCCTTCATATTGATGGGCAAAGAGATGCGATTGCACCTGCGCCACAGTATCCATGGTCACTGACACAATGATCAGCAGCGACGTGCCACCGAAATAAAACGGCACGCCATATTGGCTGATCAGGATTTCTGGAATGATGCAAACCAGGCAGAGATAAGCCGCGCCCAGAACCGTGAGCCGTGTCAGCACACGGTCCAGATAATCAGACGTATTCTGCCCCGGCCTGATCCCCGGAATGAAGCCGCCATATTTCTTCAGATTATCCGCCGTTTCGGTCGGGTTGAAGACAATGGCGGTATAGAAGAAGGCGAAGAAGATGATCATCGCCATATACAGGATCATATAGGCGGGGCGCCCATGCGCCAGCATCGCGGTCAGCGTTTGCAGCCAGCCATCCGACATATCCTGCGAGAACCCCGCCACCGTCGCCGGCAGCAGCAGCAGCGACGACGCAAAGATCGGCGGAATGACGCCCGAGGTATTGAGCTTGAGCGGCAGATGCGTCGCCTCACCGCCGAACATGCGGTTGCCCACCTGGCGCTTCGGGTACTGCACCGGAATGCGGCGCTGCGCGCGTTCAATGAAGACCACAAACGCAATCACCAGCAGCGCGATGATCAGGAAGGCGATGATGAAAATCGTGGAAAGCGCGCCAGTGCGGCCCAATTCCAAGGTGCTGATCAAGGCGGATGGCAGATTGGCAACAATGCCCGCAAAAATGATCAGGCTGATGCCATTGCCCTCACCGCGCGCCGTGATCTGCTCCCCAAGCCACATCAGGAACATTGTGCCGCCGACCAGCGTAATCACGCAGGACAGCCGGAAGAAAATCCCCGGATCATAAACCGCAGCACCAAACTGCCCGCGCATGGATTCGAGCCCAACCGCAATGCCATAAGCCTGGAAGATCGCAATCGCGACCGTGAGGTAGCGCGTATATTGATTGAGCTTTTTCCGTCCCGATTCGCCTTCCTTCTTCAAGGCTTCCCAGGCGGGGATCGCAGCGGTCATCAACTGCACAATGATGCTGGCGCTTATATAGGGCATGATGTTCAGCGCAAAGACGGTCATGCGCCCAAGCGCGCCGCCCGAGAACATGTCGAACATGCCAAGAATACCGCCGCCATGCTGGGCAAGAATCTCGCCCATCACCGCCGCATCAACACCAGGCACAGGAATGTAGGTGCCAATGCGATAGACGATCAAAGCGCCAAGCGTGAACCAGATACGATTCTTGAGCTCGGTCGCCTTGGAGAGCACACCGAGGTTCAAATTGGACATCGCCTGTTCCATGGCGGACGCCATGCGCATTCTCCCGAATTTGCCCGGCGCTCTTAAGCTTGCGCCCTGCTTTCAAGCCCTATGTGGCGCCGCGCCTGAACAAGACAAGCGCGCTTCGCCCGAATGAAAGCGGCGCCCGAGTGACCCCGCGCGCCGCAAAGAATCAGTACCGCATCGCGATCAGGCGGCGCGGTGCCAACAAGCTTCAGCCAGCCTCAGCCGGTGCGGCCGGCGCGGTGACGGTCACGCTGCCACCCGCGGCTTCCACCGCCGCAATCGCCGCAGCAGAAGCACCGGAGACGGAAATCTTCACCGCACGCTTGATCTCACCCTTGCCAAGCAGACGCACGCCGATGAACTTGGCGCTGGAACGGACAACGCCAGCCGCACGCAGCGCCGCTTCATCCAGATCCTGCCCTGCCGGCAGCCGGCCCGCTTCAATGGCCGCATCCAGCGTGCCGATATTCAGCGTGGCATAGAGCTTGCGGAAGTTATTCACGAAGCCGCGCTTGGGCAGGCGCCGATAAATCGGCAGCTGACCGCCTTCAAACCCGTTCAGCGAAACGCCGGTACGCGCCTTCTGACCCTTCACGCCGCGACCGCCGGTCTTGCCCTTGCCAGAGCCAATCCCACGGCCGATGCGCTTGAACTTGGGACGCGCGCCCGCATTGTCGCGGATTTCATTCAACTTCATGGTTCAATCCTCCACCTTGATCAGGTGGGCAACCTTGCGGATCATGCCGCGCACCGCAGGCGTGTCTTCAAGTTCACGCGTACGATGGCGCTTGTTCAAGCCAAGGCCAATCAGGGTTTCCTTCTGGCCGGGCTTGCGCCCGATCGGTGACCCAAGCTGGGTCACCTTCACTGTCTTTTTCTCAGCCATTCGCGGCCTCCTGCGCCTCGCCGGCAGCTTCCTTCCGCTGGCCGAGGATATCGGCAACCTTCTTGCCACGACGCGATGCAACCGCACGCGGGCTGGTGCAGCGCTGCAGCGCCGCGAAGGTGGCCTTCACCATATTATGCGGATTGGCGGAACCCAGGCACTTCGCGACCACATCGCCCATGCCCAGCGTTTCAAACACGGCACGCATCGGGCCACCGGCAATGATGCCAGTACCCGCCGGCGCCGCACGCAAAATCACGCGGCCCGCGCCGAATTCGCCCACTACATCATGATGCAGCGTGCGGCCTTCACGCATCGGCACACGGATCATCGTGCGCTTCGCACGTTCCGTCGCCTTGCGGATCGCTTCCGGCACTTCACGCGCCTTGCCAGCGCCCCAGCCAACACGGCCCTTTTCATCGCCAACCACAACCAATGCCGCGAAGCTGAAGCGACGACCGCCCTTCACCACCTTCGCCACACGATTGATGGTAACGAGCTTATCCTTCAGCTCATCACCTTCCTGGCGTTCCGCGCGCGGTTCCCGCTCACGATCACGGCCACCACGACGACGACGTTCCCCGCCCTCGCCGCCTTCGCCACCGCCTCTTGGTTCACGTGCCATATTGTTCAATCCCTCAGAACGACAGCCCGCCCTCACGGGCGCCGTCCGCGAGCGCCTTGACGCGCCCGTGATAAAGA
>JBIKWX010000303.1:0-3845 GCA_044356095.1 Roseomonas sp. | reverse complement strand
TGGTTGCCGCTACCCTATTTTCGTGTGGCTGCGGTGGGTGCCTCGGGCCAGGAAGTCTATGACAAGGGGCCGACCAATTGGGCGCGGCTGCGCATCACGGCGTTGTCCGCGCCGGACGAGGAAGGCCATACGCATCATGCTGTGCTGGCCTTTGATACGGCGCTGCGCGCGCGTGAAGAAGGCCGCCCCTATACTGCGATTTCGCCGGCGGATAGCGAACGCGCGGGTGAATTCACCTTTGTGTCGGATCGGGAACAGACAAGCTGGTTCATGAATGAACCCTGGCTCATTCAATGGCTGGAAGAAATCTTGCAGGAAATGCGCGCCGCCACTGGCCGGCGCCCGCGCCCCGAGGATGAACAGCGCGTCTGCGAACATTGGGCGCGCTATATCACGCTGCTGGAATTGATCGCCGAAGCGCGCATCCTGCCGCGCGTGAAGCTGGTGGATGTGGTGTCCAACAGCAAATCCTATGAACCGATCAATGTTGATCTTGTGCTCGATATCGGCAATGCGCGCACCTGCGGCATTCTGGTGGAAGATGAACGCGACAGCCGGCTTAATCTGAACAACAGCTATCCCCTGAAGCTGCGTGATTTGAGTGCGCCGGAATTGGGCTATGCCTTTCCCTTCGAAAGCCGTGTTGAATTTGCGCGCGCGAGTTTCGGCAAGGATGCACTCAGCCGTCGTTCCGGGCGCGGCAATGCCTTCCAGTGGCTGAGCCCGGTGCGCATCGGCCCGGAAGCAGTGCGGCTTTCTGCTGCGGCGCGCGGCAATGAAGGGGCAACGGGGCTTTCATCGCCCAAGCGCTATCTTTGGGACGAAAGACCAACCACGCAGGTTTGGCGCTTCAATGGCATGGCTGCGGATGGCGTGACGACGGAACCGCCTGTCAGTGGCAGTTTCATGGCCTGGGTGACGGAAGAAGGCGAAGTGCTGCGCGCCAAGCCACGGGGCAGAGGCGGCGCGCCGCGCCAACCTGCCGTGCGCGCACGTTTCAGCCGTTCATCGCTGATGAGTTTTCTGCTGGCCGAAATCCTGTTGCAGGCATTGTCGCAAATCAATTCGGTGGAAACGCGCTATGCGCGGAGCTTCCCCGATGTGCCGCGCCGGCTGCGGCGCATTTTACTGACCATGCCACCGGCCATGGCACTGGCCGAACAGCGGATTTTCCGCCATCGCGCCGAAGCTGCCGTGCGCCTGGCTTGGGATATGATGGGCTGGGGAAATGCGGCACCTGGCGCCGCCGCACCACCGCCGGAACCGCGCATCATCGCCAATTTGGATGAGGCGACGGCGACGCAGCTGGTGTTCCTGTACACCGAAGCAAGCCAGCGCTTGCGTGGCGATCCCGCAAGCTTCTTCGCGCTGACCGGGCGCGCACGCGAAGGCTATGGCAAGGCGCCGTCGCTCCGCTTGGCGAGCATTGATATTGGCGGCGGTACCACGGATTTGATGATCTGCACCTATTCAGCCGAAGCCGGGCAGGAAATTGAACCGCATCAGAATTTCCGTGAGGGCTTCCGCATTGCGGGCGATGAGGTGTTGCAGGAGGTGATTCAAAGCATCGTCCTGCCGCAGCTTGAAGAAAGCCTGCGTATGGCCGGTGCGCGTGATCCAAAGGCGATGCTGCGCGAGGTGCTGGGTGGCGATCGCGGGGCGCAAAGCGAATTGGAACGGCATTTGCGCCGACAATTCGTGACCCAAGTGCTGGAACCGACCGGGCTTGCCATATTGCATGGCTACGAAAAGATCGACGAACGTGCGAGCGGCGAATTCCTGCGCGAGAAACTGGCGTCCATCCTACAGGGACGCGATGTGGCGGCGCCCTTGCGTTATTTCGAACAACAGGCAGTGCGTGCCGGGGCTTCCGGCTTCCAATTGCTCGAGGCAGAAATAGCCGCCGCCGCAGGCAGTGTGGATGCGATTGTGCAGGCAGCGCTTGGCCAGGTGATCGCTGATCTCTGCGAAGTGGTCTATGCCTTTGATTGCGATTGGCTGCTGCTATCCGGCCGGCCATCCAGGCTGCGCGCGATATTTGACATGGTACTGGCCAAAATGCCGGTGCCGCCGCACCGCATTGTCGGCATGCATCGCTATCGCGCCGGAAGCTGGTATCCCTTCCGTGATTCCGCCGGACGCGTGGATGATCCGAAAACCACGGCGGCGGTTGGCGCCATGCTCTGCGCCGTGGCGGAAGGACGCTTGGAAAGTTTCCTGATGCGCACAAGCAGGCTTGCCATGCGCTCCACCGCCAAATACCTCGGGCGGATGGAAATTTCGGGGCAGATATTGAAGCAGAATGTGCTGCTGCAAGACCCGGATGCGGCGCTGTCCAAGGCGCCGGGCGCATCGCAGGATGTGAAATTCACCATGGAATTCCGTGCGCCGGTTTTTCTTGGCTTCCGCCAATTGGATCTGGAACGCTGGACCGCAAGCCGGCTTTATATTCTGGAATATGCCAATCCGGATAACGTGCCGCGGCTGAAGCTGCCCTTGAAGCTTGCCATTCAGCGCGCGGAAATAGACCCCGAAAGCGCGGATGCCGAGGAATTGCGGGAGGATTTCACCATAGACGAAATCCTGGATGCGGAGGGCGATCCGCAGCATCGCGGCATTGTGCGCCTGCGCCTGCAAACCGAACGCAGTGAGGCTGGCTATTGGCGCGATACCGGCGCGCTTTCGGTGCCATGAGGATCAGGCAATGACAACACCGAATGCCGAAAACGAAGCCCTGGCGCAAAGCTGTGATGCGGTGGCGGATGCCGCGCATGGGGCCATTGAATGGATCGCCCAAGCCGGCGATGTGGTACGCGAAGAAGGCCCTGCCTTGGCGCGTGACTTCCGGCGCGAAGGCTTGCGCGCGCGCAAGCTTGCCAATGCCGCGCGCCGGCCCATGTGCGTTTCCGTCTTTGGCCCAAGCCAACAGGGCAAAAGCTATCTTATCGCCTCCCTGGCGCGGAAGGAAGGCAAGCCAACCACGATCCGATTTGGGGAGGCGTTGCGCGGCTTCAACCGCGACATCAACCCCGATGGCGGCAAGGAATCAACCGGCCTTGTGACGCGTTTCACGACGCGCCCGGTGGGCGGCCTGCCCGGCATGCCTGTGGTCTGCCGCATGCTGTCTGAAACCGACATCGTGAAAATCATGGCGAATGCCTTCATGGAGGATTTTGACCGTGACACGGTGATCCCGCTTGATAGCGCCGTGATTGAAGCGAGCCTTGCCAAAGCCCGCGCGAAGGCTGCGCCGGCGGCGGTAGGACGGCTGAATGAAGATGATATCTATGATCTTTTCGAGTATTTCGAACGCTATTTCCTGAACCATCCGACGCATCTGGCGCTGAAGCCGGGCGCATGGCGGGAGATTGAAAGCCTCGCGCCACGCTTGGCCATTGCGGATCGGGTGGAGCTTTACGGCCTGCTTTGGAACAATACGCCAACCATGACAGCGACCGCGCTGAAACTGGTGCAGGCTTTGGCGCAGCTTGATTTTCCGGAAGAAGCCTGCTGCCCGATGCTTGCGGTGGAGCCCAAGGCGCAAAGCATTATTGATGTCGAAACCATGTCCCTTCTCGGTAAGGGCGATGGTGACCCCGTACCGGTAGCCACCCGCGCCGGCCGCCGGGCAGAATTGCCGCGCGCGGTGCTGACCGCCGTTGTTGCCGAATTGCAGTTGCAGCTTGAAGACAAGCCCTTTGATTTTTTTGACTATACCGATCTGCTCGATTTTCCCGGTGCGCGCGGGCGCGAGAAATACAACGCCGCCAAGGCCGAGGAAGTGGCGCAGAGCGATCTTTTCATGCTGCTCCGGCGCGGCAAGGTTGCTTATTTGTATCAGCGCT
>JBIKWX010000302.1:0-3856 GCA_044356095.1 Roseomonas sp. | reverse complement strand
ATAGGCAAGGTTGAGTTCTGCCCTGACGCCGCTGGCGCGGAAGGCAGCGGCATTGCGCGCCCAAGCCTCGATGATTTCGGCGCTTTCGGGCACGCGGGCCCGATTATTGTATTCCCGTTCGGCGTCCATGGCCCTATCTGCGCATGGGAAAGCCATGACAGGCAAGGCGGGGCGATGCGGGTATATCTGGCGGGGCCGGAGGTGTTTCTGGCGGATCGTGACGACATCGCCGCGGCCAAGAAGGCGATTTGCGCTGAGCATGGGATGATTGGCGTTTTCCCGACCGACCCGGCGCCAGGTGCGCTGCCTGCCGATACCGATTGGATGCGGATTTACCTGGGCAATGAAGCGCATATCCATGGCTGCGATGCGCTGATCGCGAACCTCACGCCCTTTCGCGGTGCCTCGGCCGACCCCGGCACGGCGTATGAGCTTGGCTTCATGCGCGCGCTTGGCCGCCCGGTGCTGGGCTATAGCAATGCGGCGGGGAATTTCACCACGCGCAGCCTGACGCATTTACGCGGTGCAGTGCATCGGCGCGCATCGGGCGTCTGGGAGGACGCCGATGGCATGGAGGTAGAGGATTTCGGCCTGACCGATAACCTCATGCTTGATGGCGGTATTGCCGCGGCGGGGGGCGTGCTTGTGGTGAACCCGGTTGCAGAAGCCGCGCGCTGGCGCGACCTGACGGGCTTTACCCGTTGTGTCGCGCATTTGGCGGGAATGAAGCGCTAGTCGTGCGATTCATGCTGACCTATCCCCTGCCCAAAAAAGCCCCCGCGCACCACTAGCCGTATATTTGGTGGGCGGATTCACGCCGCTGTCGGGAACCGACAGCGGCGATCGGACCACTAGCGTGATCGTCCAAAATGCCTCAGGATAATGGCTGATCTGCGTCACTGGTTCATGCTTGCGGTGATCTCATTGCAGCAAAGCCGCGCGCGACGTTCTGTTCATGAGGAAACCCCATGCCCAAAATCGCCATCGCCGTTGAATTCAAGATCAAGGAGGGCCAGCACGCCGCCTTTGATGCCATCATCCGCGAACATGCCCGCCTGACGCTGCAGGAAGAACCCGGCTGTGAGCGCTTCGATGTGCTGCAACCGCTCGACAAGGATGGCGCGCATGACAAAAGCCGCGTCATGCTGTGTGAGGTCTATCAGGATCGCGCGGCGGTGGATGCGCATACCAAGAACCCGCGCTTGGCCAAGGTGCGCGATGCCTATGCGGCGCTGATTGAAGGCCGCACACTCACACTTTGTGAGATGTGAGGCGAAGGGCGCTGCGCTATGCAGCGCCCTTCAGTATCACCCCGCCAAGGCTGCCTTCACCGCCGCCAGCGCTTCCGCCGCCTTGGCGGCCTCAGGCCCGCCGGCCTGCGCCATATCGGGCCGGCCGCCACCGCCCTTGCCACCAACAGCGGCCGAGGCCGCGCGCACCAGCGCCACCGCATCGGCGCGGTCCTTGGCGGCTTCGGCCACGGCAACCACAATGCTCGCCTTGCCTTCCGCCGTGCTGATCAGCGCAACCACATCGGCGCTGCCGCCCTTCAGAATGGCCTCAGCGAGGCCCTTCAAATCACGAGGCGGCACTTCACCCAGATCGCGCAGCGAAAGCCGCAACCCGGCCACTTCCTCAATCTCCGCCCCGCCGCCACCGGTCGCGAGCTTCTTGCGCAGCTCCGCCACATCGCGTTCCAGCTTGCGCCGTTCCTCGACCAGCGCCGCGATGCGCCCCGCCAATTCGCCCGGCTGCGCCTTCAAGACTGCCGCCGCCGCCGTCAGGCTTTCTTCCATTTCATTGATGTAAGACAGCGCCGCATCACCCGTGACGGCTTCCACACGCCGCACACCCGCACTCACCGCGCCTTCGGCGATAATCTTGAACAGGCCGATATCGCCGGTGCGCCGCACATGCGTGCCGCCGCAAAGTTCCAAGGAATAGACGCCATGCTTGTCGGTCGCCGCCGGGTCATGCCCCATGCCGACCACGCGCACTTCCTCACCATATTTTTCGCCAAACAGCGCCATGGCGCCGGCTTCCACGGCTGCCTCCGGCGTCATCAGCCGCGTGATCACCTCGGCATTTTCGCGAATGCGGGCATTCACCTCGGCTTCCACCCAGGCGAGTTCTTCGGCGTCCATCGGCTTGTTGTGGGAGACGTCAAAGCGCAGCCGATCCGGCGCATTCAGGCTGCCCTTCTGCGCGACATGCGTGCCAAGCCGGCGGCGCAACGCCTCATGCAGCAAATGCGTCGCGGAATGATGCGCGCGGATATTGGAACGCCGCGCATGCTCCACCGTGGCACTGACAGCCATGCCTGGCTTCGCTTCGCCATGCACGACCTTGCCCAGATGCACGAAAAGATTGCCGAGCTTTTTTTGCGTATCGCGAACCTCGATCCGGCAGGCATCGCCGGCTACAATCACGCCCGTATCGCCGACCTGACCACCGCTTTCGGCATAAAAAGGCGTCTGGTTCAGCAGTACCGCGACTTCCGTGCCAACCGCGGCATGGTCCACCACCTTGCCATCCACGACCAGCGCGGTGATCTCACCTTCCGCGACTTCGGTGGAATAGCCAAGGAATTCGCTGGCGCCGATCTTTTCCTGGACATCGAACCAGAGGCTTTCGGTCGCCGCTTCCCCGCTGCCCGCCCAGGCCGCGCGGGCGCGGCGCTTTTGCTCCGCCATGGCAGCGTTGAAGCCTTCCACATCCACTGCACGACCTTCACCGCGCAGCGCATCCTGCGTCAGATCCAAGGGGAAGCCGAAAGTATCATACAGGCGGAAGGCGACCTCACCGGGCAGGGTCTGGCTTGATCCCAGCTTGCCGGTTTCCTCGGCCAGCAAATGGAGGCCACGTTCCAGCAGCGACCGGAAGCGTGTTTCCTCAAGCCTGAGTGTTTCAGAAATCAGCGCCTCAGCGCGCACCAATTCCGGATAGGCCGTGCCCATTTGCCGGATCAGTGATGGCAGGATGCGATGCATCAAGGGCTCACGTGATCCCATCATATGGGCGTGGCGCATGGCGCGGCGCAGGATGCGGCGCAGCACATAGCCGCGGCCCTCATTGGATGGCAGCACGCCATCGGCAATCAGAAAGGCGCCGGCGCGCAAATGATCCGCCACCACACGGTGGCTCGACCGGAACGGCCCATCCGGGTCCTGGCTGGTCGCTTCCGCACTCGCGAGGATAATCGCGCGCAAAGTGTCAGTGTCGTAATTGTCGTGCTTGCCTTGCAGAATGGCGGCGAAGCGTTCCAGCCCCATGCCCGTATCAATGGAAGGTCGCGGCAGCGGGTTGCGCGTGCCGGCGGGTTCTTCCAGGAACTGCATGAAAACCAGGTTCCAGATTTCGATGAAGCGATCACCATCCTGATCGGCACTGCCAGGCGGGCCGCCGAAAATCTTGTCGCCATGATCGAAGAAAATCTCGGAACAGGGGCCGCAGGGTCCGGTATCGCCCATGCGCCAGAAATTGTCGGAAGTCGGGATGCGGATGATGCGATCATCGCCAATCCCCGCCACTTTTTTCCAGATGGTCGCAGCGTCCTCATCTTCCGAATAGACCGTGACCAAAAGCCGGTCCTTGGGCAGGGCGAAATCCTTGGTCAGCAATTCCCAGGCATAGGGGATGGCCTGTTCCTTGAAGTAGTCGCCAAAGGAGAAATTGCCGAGCATTTCGAAAAACGTGTGATGCCGCGCGGTATAGCCGACATTGTCGAGGTCATTATGCTTGCCCCCGGCGCGGACGGATTTTTGTGCCGTGGTGGCGCGGGAATAGGGGCGCTTTTCCTGGCCGGTGAAGACATTCTTGAATTGCACCATGCCGGAATTGGCGAACATCAGCGTCG
>JBIKWX010000301.1:0-3867 GCA_044356095.1 Roseomonas sp. | reverse complement strand
GCGCCCCGCCTGTGCGCTGCCCGTGCTGCGCAAGGATTTCATGATCCATCCCTGGCAGGTGTTTGAAGCCCGCGCCATGGGCGCTGATTGCATTCTGCTGATCATGGCCGCGCTGACCGATGCCCAGGCGAGTGAATTGGAAGATATAGCGCGGTCGCTTGATATGTCCGTGCTGGCTGAAGTGCATGACCGGCGCGAATTGGACCGCGCGCTTGGGCTGGAAACCCGCCTGATCGGCATCAATAACCGTGATCTGCGCACGCTGCAGACCGATCTGGCGACCAGCGAAGCGCTCGCCCCGCTGGTGCCGGCGGATCGCCTGCCGGTTGCGGAAAGCGGCATTCGCACCCCCGATGATGTGCGCCGCATGGCCGCCGCCGGGGCGCGCTGCATTCTGGTGGGTGAACATCTGATGCGTCAGGCAGATGTCGCTGCCGCCGCGCGCCAATTGGTGGACGTGTCCTGACCGCGCCGCGCCTCACGCATTTCGATGCCGCAGGGCGCGCGGCGATGGTGGATGTCTCGCCCAAAGCCGAAACCGCGCGCACGGCCACCGCACGCGGGCGGATTGTGATGGCGCCGGCAACGCTGGCGCTGATCAGGGAAGGCCGCGCCGGCAAGGGCGATGTGCTGGGTGTCGCGCGGCTCGCTGGCATCATTGCGGCCAAGCGCACATCGGATCTGATTCCGCTCTGCCATCCGCTGATGATCTCCAAGGTTTCGGTTGATCTGGAACCGGAAGGCAATGACGCGATTGTGATCGAAGCGACTGTCAGCCTGACCGGCAAGACGGGGGTGGAGATGGAAGCGCTCACCGCTGTCAGCATCGCGGCCCTCACTGTCTATGACATGGTGAAGGCCGCTGATCGCGGGATGCGGATTGAAGATATCCGCCTGGTGCATAAGGCCGGCGGCAAATCGGGCGAGTTCATCGGTGGCTGAGAAGGGCGGCTTGCTGCCGGTTGAAGAAGCCCGCGCGCGCATCCTGGCCGCGCTGACACCCACTGCTGCCGAGACCATTGCGCTACCCGAAGCAGCCGGCCGCGTGCTGGCGCGGCCCGTACTCGCGCGGCTCACGCAGCCACCCGCCGCCGTTTCGGCCATGGATGGCTATGCGCTGCGCGCGGCGGATGGCGTTTTGGGTGCCAAGCTTGCCGTGATTGGCGCGGCCCCGGCGGGGCATCCCTTTGCGGGGGCGGTCGGCCCCGGTGAGGCCGTGCGGATTTTCACCGGCGGCTTTGTCCCTGAAGGCGCTGATGCGATCCTGTTGCAGGAAGATGCCGAAGCCGCCGATGGCGCGGTGCTGGTCAGGGAAAGCGTGGTGCCAGGGCGCTGGGTGCGCAAGCGCGGCCTGGATTTCGCCGAAGGCGAGGCGCTGCTGGCGGCTGGCCGGCGCCTGACGGCGCGCGATATCGGCCTAGCTGCGGCCAGCAATAATCCCTGGCTTGCCGTGCATCGGCGCCCGCGCATCGGCATTCTGGCGACGGGCGATGAAATCGCACTCCCCGGAGACCCCATCCCGCCCGGTGGCATTGTCAGTTCCAATGCCCATGCCCTGGCCGCCTTGATCCGCGCGGCGGGGGGAGAGCCCATCGTCCTGCCCATCGCGCCGGATGATGCCAGCGCCATTGCCGATATTGCCGCCGCGGCCCAAGCCTATGACATGCTGGTGACGACCGGCGGCGCCAGCGTGGGTGAGCATGATCTGATCCAGCAGGCACTCGGCAATGAGGGTTTTGAGCTCGGCTTCTGGAAAATCGCCATGCGGCCCGGCAAGCCCCTGATCTGGGGGCGGCTTGGGCGCGTGCCGGTGCTGGGGCTGCCGGGCAATCCGGTCTCGGCGCTGGTTTGTGCCATTATTTTCCTGCTGCCCGCCTTGGCGCGGCTTGCCGGCCTGCCCGGTGCGCCCACGCCAAGCCGGCGCGTGATCTGCGCCACGCCCCTGGCCGAGAATGACCGCCGCGCCGATTTCCTGCGCGCCAGCCTGGACGCGGATGCGGATGGCCGCGTCACGGTGCGGCCCTTTCCGGTGCAGGATAGTTCGATGCTGGCGACCCTTGCGCGTGCCGAGGCTTTGGTGTTGCGCGCACCCTTCGCGCCCGCCTTGCCGGCGGGGGCGGAGGTAGAGGCGATTATGCTGGGCGAATTGGGGGTTTGAGGCTCGGTTCCCGGTCGCGAAACGTGCCGCAAAGCCGGTCCCAGATATTGAAATACTGCGCATAATTGCAATTGAACCGCGCATGATGCAGGTCGTGATGCGTCACCGCATTGGTGTAGCGCAATAGCCAATGGGTGCGCTGGCGTTCGGGGATGATCTCATACCCGCAATGCCCGGCAGCATTCACCATGCTGTCAAACAGCAAATAGGCCCAAAGCACCGCCGGGTGCATCGGCACGAACATCACCATAATGACGAAAACGCCGAATTGGGGAATGGTTTCCAGGATATCAAAGGACAGGATGGACCAGGGTGTCGGCGTCACGGAACGGTGATGTTCAGCATGAATCCAGCCAAAAACACCCTTCAGATGCATGGCGCGGTGGATCCAATAAAACCAGGTGTCATGCAGGAATATGGCGGTCAGAAAGCCCACCGCCGGCCACCACCAAGGCCAGGCGGACCAATCGGGTTCAAGCGCTGTCCAGCCCGCGCGATAGGCCGCGAGCAAGCCAAGACCATAAAGCGCGAAAATCGCGACCGCGCGCAGTGAATAGAATACTTCTCGCCTAATCTGACCGGCGCGCAATGGGCGTGATTGAATGCGGCTGGCAGGCGGCGCCACCTGCCGCACCAGCTGGAAGATACCGGCTGGCAGCAGATAGGTGACGATCAGTAACGCGGCGAAAAGCGCCGCGTAATCAAATAACAGCGCAGCCATGGCATGAGGGTTCGCATGCCTGGCCGGGCTGGGTCAATCGGGCCCTGGCACTTCTGCGCGCGGTGTGCCCAGCAATCGGGACGCTGCCCTGCCGCCCTACTCTGCGCGGATACCCAATTGCCGGATCAGCGGGCCGAATTCGGCCCAGAGTTTTCGCATATGTTGCAGCATGGCCTCTGGCCCCAACGGGTCAATATCGAATCCCACAGCCTCATACCGCTGGCGCACTTCGGGCACGGCCATACCGTCGCGGATTTCGGTGTAGATGCGATCAATGATCGGGCGCGGCGTGCCCGCTGGCACCATCAGCCCATTCCAGCCACCGACATCGTAATCCGCAGGCCCGCCGACCGCCGCGACCGGCGGAATGCCCGGCACCTGGGCCGAGGGCTTGCCGGTGCTGAGGCCGAGCGCCTTCAACTGCCCATCGCGCACCAGCCGACCGGCAGCGGCGGGTGTATCAAAGCCGAAATCCACCTGACCACCGAGCAAAGCGGCCAGCGCCGGCCCGCTGCCCTGGAAGGGCACATGCAGCGCGTCCAAGCCTGATTTCGCCAGGAACAGCGCGCATACCAGATGCTGCGCACCACCAATCCCTGAGGAATTATAGCTGTATTTGCCTGGATTGGCCTTCACCAGCGCCATGAAGCTCCGCAAATCCTGCGCCGGGAAATCGGGCTTCACCAGCAGCATGAAGGGCGCGATGCCGAAGATTACTACCGGCGCCAATTCGCGTTCCACATCATAGGGGGTGCGCTGCACCAGCGGCCCAAAAGAAATAGGCCCAATCGAGGCTGAGAGGATCACATTGCCATCCGGCGGCGCCTTGGCCACCAGATCCGTGCCGATCTGCCCGCCCGCCCCGGGGCGGTTTTCCGGCACCACCACCTGGCCCAGGCGTTCCGACAAGCGCTGCCCGGCGAGCCGCCCGACCACATCTGTCGCCTGACCAGGCGGCCAGGGGATCACCATGCGGATTTGCCGATTG
>JBIKWX010000300.1:0-3869 GCA_044356095.1 Roseomonas sp. | reverse complement strand
ATGAGATGGGCCCGGTCAATCTGCGCGCCGAGATCGAAATCACCGAAATTGAAGAACGCATCGGCCAGATCACGCATGACCGTGATGAGGTGATGAACGCCATCGCCAAGTTGCGCGGTTCCATCGGCCATTTGAATCGCGAAGGCCGTGAGCGTTTGCGTGAGGTTTTTGACCGCGTAGACAATGAATTCCGCAGCCTGTTCACGCGGTTATTCGGCGGTGGCCGCGCGCATCTGGCCCTGGTTGGTTCCGATGATCCGCTGGAAGCAGGGCTTGAGATTTACGCCGAACCGCCGGGCAAGAAGCTCTCCACCCTGTCCTTGCTTTCGGGTGGCGAACAGGCGCTGACGGCGCTTTCGCTGATCTTTGCGGTCTTTCGCTGCCACCCCGCGCCAGTCTGCGTGCTGGACGAAGTGGATGCGCCCTTGGATGATGCGAATGTGGAACGGCTATGCGATTTGCTGGACGCCATGGCAGCCGAAAGCGGCACGCGCTTCCTGATCGTCACGCACCATCCGCTGACCATGGGGCGGATGCACAGGCTTTACGGCGTGACCATGCAGGAACGCGGTGTGTCACGCCTTCTCAGCGTTGACCTTGGCCGCGCGATTGAATTGGCGGAGACGTCGTTGCTGTAGCGGCTGGGGCAAAGCGCCCCAGCGCCACCTATCAACCCTCGGCCTTCGCCACAACCACCATGGCGGGCTTCAGCAGCCGGCCATTCAGCGTCCAAGCCGAAGTCCAGCCATGCAGCACCGTCCCCGGTGCCACACCCTCAGGTGCCGGCTGTTCCGCCATCGCCTGGTGCTTTTCCGGATCGAAAGCCTGGCCCTTGGGGTCGTGGCGCTGCACGCCATTGCGTTCCAGGATACCGAGGAAGGATCGCTCCACCCCCTCAAACCCGGCGCGGAGCTTGGTCAGCAGATCGAGCTCATCCTCGGCGGCCGGCGGCAGGGCTTCGATGCCGCGGCGCAGATTCTCAGCCGCTTCGACCACATCGCTCGCGAATTTCTGCGTGGCATAGGCGCGGGCATCGGCCACTTCGCGCTGGGTGCGGCTGCGCAAATTCTGCATTTCGGCTTCGGAGCGGAGCCATTTGTCGCGCAAAGCCTCCATCTCCTGCGCCAGCATGACAAGCCGTTCCTCGGCGGTCATCGCCGGGGCTTCGGGGGCGGGTTCTTGCGCCGCCGCTGTTTGGGGGGCGTTGGGGTCGTTCGTCTCGGTCATTTTGGTATCGCGTGGTTACTCGCGGAAAGGTTCGGCATCACTGCCGGGGTGATGCTCTATCACCTAGGCGCCCTCGGCCCCAAGAACAAGCGCCCTTCCGCTTCGCCCCGCCGGCGCCTACACCCATGCCCATGCTGCGTTCCGTGCTGACCGTTGGAAGCTGGACCATGGCGAGCCGTATTCTCGGCTTCGCCCGAGACATGCTGATTGCCTCCCGCCTTGGGGCGGGGCCGGTCGCGGATGCGTTTTTTGTGGCACTCAAGCTGCCCAATCTGTTCCGGCGGCTGTTCGGCGAAGGCGCCTTCAACGCTGCCTTTGTGCCCGCCTTTGCCGGTATTCTAGCCGCCGAGGGCCGCGCCGCCGCGCGCGATATGGCAGAACGCATGGGCACGCTCATGATGCTGTGGCTATCGCTGCTGACGCTGATTGCGCTCATTTTCATGCCGCAGGTGATTGGCGTGCTCGCACCTGGCTTTGCTACCAATCCGGGCAAGTTTGCGCTCGCCGTTGAACTCACGCGCATCACATTTTTCTACATGCCGCTGATCTGCCTGACGGCACTGATTTCCGGCGTGCTGAATAGCCTGGACCGCTTCGCCGCCGCCGCCGCCGCGCCGGTGTTTTTCAATCTTTTGTTGATGGCGGCGTTGGTGGGCCTGACACCCTATCTGCCCACACCTGGCCATGCCCTGGCCTGGGGTGTTTTTGCTGCCGGTGTCGTGCAGCTTGCCATGGTTTGGGTTGCGGCGCGGCAGGCGGGGATGGCGCTTAGGCTCTATCGCCCCCCGGCGCTCACACCACCCATTCGGCAAGTGCTGCGCCGCATGGTGCCTGGGGTGCTCGGCGCCGGGGTTACGCAGATCAATCTGGCGGTGGATGTGATCATCGCGTCTTTCCTGGTGAGTGGTTCGGTTTCCTACCTCTATTACGCGGATCGCGTGGCACAATTGCCGCTCGGCGTGATTGGCGCGGCGCTGGGTACGGCGCTTTTGCCCTTGCTCGCGAGGCATTTGCGCCTGGGTGAGAAGCTTGCGGCGCATCGTGCGCTTAATCGCGGCATTGAATTGGCAGTGCTGCTGACGCTGCCTTGCGCGGCGGGCCTGGCAGTCGCGGCGGGGCCGATCACCGCGGCGCTGTTCCAGCGCGGCGCCTTTGATGCGGCGGCGAGTGCGGCTTCGGCTTCAGCTCTGGTCGCCTATGCCGTCGGGTTGCCCGCCTTTGTGCTGGTCAAGGTTTTTGCGCCGGCGTTTTTCGCGCGCGGCGATACCTCGGCCCCGGTGCGGATCGGGATTTTGTCTGTTACGGTCAATCTCGCGCTGAACATCGCCTTCATGAATGTGCTGGGGCATGTCGGAGTGGCTTTGGCCACCAGTATCGCGGCCTGGGTCAATGGCGGCCTGCTTGCCTGGCTATTGGTCCGGCGCGGGCATTTGGTACTGGACCGGCGCTGCCGGCGCGTGCTGCCGCGGCTGGTGCTGGCGAGTGCGATCATGGCGGCTGCAGTTTTCGCCATCGGCTTGGTTCTGCCTGGGCTTGGTAATTTGCTGCGCGCGAGCCTGATGATCCTGGTCGGCATGGCGGGTTTTACCCTGGCCGGCATGGCACTCGGCGCCTTCCATCCGCGTGATGTGCTGCGCCAATTGCGTCGTCGCGCCCCCCGTGGCGCAAGCGCTGGCAATCCTGCATGATACCCCGGACTTTGGGGGGATAGGCGCATGGATGCGGCCAGACGGCAGGTGGTACTGATCAATGCCGCACATAGTTTCACCCATTACAGCCTGCTGATCCTGGCAACCGCCGTGCTTGCCATGGTGCAGCAGGATACCGGGATTTTCGGCGCGGATTACGGGCCGATCCTGGCACTCGGCACCACCATGTTCGTGATTTACGGGCTTTGCGCCCTGCCGATGGGCTGGCTTGCGGATCGCTTCGGGCGGCGCTTTTTGATGGTGGCTTTCTTCATGGGCTCCGGCGCCTTCATGGTGGCGGCGGGCTTCGCGCCTTCACCCATGATGCTTGCCATCACGCTTGGCGCCATGGGGGCTTTTGTGGCGATTTATCACCCGATTGGCACCGCGATTTTGGTCGAAGCGGCTGGCGAGAAAGTGGGCCGCGCCATGGGCATCAATGGCGTTTTCGGCAATCTGGGGGTCGCAACCGCGCCTGTCATCACGGCTTTGATTGCCGCCGACGTGGGCTGGCGCTGGGCCTTCATCATCCCAGGCATCGCCTGCATCATTGCGGGCTTCTTCTACTGGCGCGAACCGCCCTTTGATTCGGCGCGCATCCAGGCCGGCGGTAAACCCTTTCCTGAAATTCCGCCCGCCTTGGTGCGCCGCGCGGTGATTATTCTGCTGGCTATCGCCACTGTCTCCGGCCTGGTGTTCAACGCCTATACGCTCCTGATCCCGAAGCTGATGCAGGAACGCCTGGCCGGCAGCCCAGACTTGCTGCCGATTGTGGGGCTGCTTTCCTTCTTCGCCACCATTTGCGGCGGAGTCGCGCAATTCAGCGTGGGCCGCATGATTGACCGCCACACGCTCAAGACCGTGTTCATGCCGCTGGCGGTGCTGGTGGTGCCGGGCTTGTTTGCGCTGGCTTTCCTGGATGGCTGGGTGGTGCTGCCGGTGGCAGGGTTGGTC
>JBIKWX010000299.1:0-3890 GCA_044356095.1 Roseomonas sp. | reverse complement strand
TTGGCGCTGTGGGATCCGAAGAAGAAAGTCACCATCACCAATGCGCTGATGCAGCACGCGATTGACTACACCCCTTATGAGGGGATGGAGGTCACCGGCTGGCCCGTCATGTCCATTCGCCGTGGTGAGGTGGTGATGCGCGATGGCAAGGTGCAGGCAGAACCTGGCACCGGGCGCTTCCTGCCGCGCGGACCCTACGCCATGATCCGGCCGCGCGGCATTACGCCCGATGGGTTTGATCCGGCACCGCCGCCGGCAGCGTGAGGCGCGTGCCTTGCGCCCGCGCTGCCCCCCGCCCATCTGCACCCCATGCCCGAAAGCCTGATCATCCGCCCCGATCCCGCCGATCCGCGCCTGACGCGCCGTGTCACCGGGCGCGACCATACGGGTGCTGCGATTGAAGCGAGCGTTACGGTGGAACGCCCGCTCACGCTATTCCTGAATGGTCAGGAAATCGTCACCATGATGACCATAGGTGATCGGCCGGAAGATTTGGCGCTTGGCTATCTGCTCAATCAGGGCATGCTGCTTGCCGATGATGAGGTCATTGGCGTTGATTATGATGATGATCTGGCTGTCGTGATTGTGCGCACCGCGCGACGGACGGATTATGAGGAAAAGCTGCGCAAGAAAACCCTCACTTCCGGCTGCGCCCAGGGCACGGCCTTTGGCGATTTGATGGAAGGTTTTGCGGAAGCGACATTGCCGCGCGCGGAACTCCGCACATCCTGGCTATATCGCCTGCTGCATCGGATCAATTCCCTGCCGACACTTTATCTGGAAGCCGGCGCCATTCATGGCTGCGCGCTTTGCCGGCAGGATGAACCTTTGGTCTATATGGAAGATGTCGGTCGGCATAATGCGGTGGATAAGATCGCGGGCTGGATGTTCCGCAACAAGGAAGCGCCTGGCGACAAGATTTTCTACACCACCGGGCGGCTGACATCTGAGATGGTGATCAAGACCGTGCGCATGGGCATTCCCATTCTGGTTTCGCGTTCCGGCTTCACCGCCTGGGGTGTGGAGCTGGCGCGCGAAGCCGGCGTGATGCTGATCGGTCGCTGCAAGGGCAAGCGCTTTGTCGCACTCGCGGGTGAGGATCGCATCATTTTCGATGCTGATCTCCGTTACGTCGAAGAAGAAAGTGCCAAGCATTGGCGCAAGAACAGCGCGGAAGCGGAACGCGATGGCGGCTGAAACGCTGGGGCTTGTGCTGGCGGGTGGGCTGGCGCGGCGCATGGGGGGCGGGGATAAGCCGCTCCGCCTATTGGGTGGGCGGCCCTTGCTGGATCACGTGCTGGCGCGCATCGCCCCGCAGGTCGCGGCGATGGTGCTGAATGCCAATGGCGATCCCGCGCGCTTCGCTGGTTTTGGCCTGCCGGTGGTGGCGGACCCGCTGCCGGATCACCCGGGGCCACTCGCGGGCATTCTGGCCGGGCTTGATTGGGCGGCGGAGCATCGGCCTGATCTGGCCTGGGTTGCCTCGGTCCCTGGGGATTGCCCCTTTATCCCGGCGGATTTTGTGGCGCGGTTGCATGCGGCGCGGGTAGCGGCGGGCGTGCCGATGGCCGCGGCGTCCTCGGGCGGGCAAAGCCATCCGCCGGCCGCCCTTTGGCCTGTCGCCTTGCGCGGCGAATTGCGTGCTGCGCTTTTGGCTGGGGAGCGCAAGATAGACCGTTGGACCGCGCATTTCGGCTGCGCCGAGGCCGCCTGGCCCGCCACGCCCTTTGACCCGTTTTTCAACGCCAATGCGCCCGAGGATTTGGCGGAAGCCGAGGAAATCTTGCAAAAAAACCCTTTACAGGTCATAAGTGCCTGAAAGCTAAGCTCCGGGGAGAACAGCAATGAACGGCATCATCGGCGGCGTTTGCATCGCCATTATCATCGCCATTGGCGCGGCCATTTATCTGGATCGCAATGTCCAGCAAACCGCGGACGTCGCTTTCGCGACCACCGGCGTCCGGCTGTGATGTTCCGGCGCGGCGCCTTGCTCGCCGCCTTGGCGCTGGCTGCTTGCGCCGAAACGCCAGCCCCCGCGCCCGCCACACCTTCAGCGCCGCGCGCGGCGTCAAGCCCGGCGCCGACCCCTTCCAACCTGCCGGTGACGGGTCAGGCCGGGACGGAACGCGCCATGTCCACGTTGCAACAGCAATTGGACCAGGACCGCGCGAATGAACGGCTTGAAGCGCTGGACCCGGAAGCGCCGCGCGGCGATATGTCGCCGCTCCGCACCCCATATGAGATCGGCGGCAATACGCGGTTGCCGACGCGGCGTTAACCGTCGGGCTCCCCACGCTTCGCCCGCTCCGCCTCGCGCAAATAATCCTCAGTCGTCTTCGTCACCGGCCTTGGCGCGCCGGCGTAAGGATCAATCCCGCCATTGGTCGCTTCCAGCACGCGGCAATCCTCGCATAATTCCAGCAAAGCCTGCCGTGCCGGATCGGCGAACATCCAATGCGCGGAAAGCTTCGCCTTCACCCGCGCGATGGAAGCCTTGGTGCCAAACAGCTTGTTGCAGCGCGGGCAGGCGGCGGGTTCTTCGGCCTTCACTACTTGTGCCTGCGCCGCTTCGGGCGCGAAACTCAAGCGTGGTTCCAGCGTAATCACTCGCTCCGGGCAGGTCGCGGCGCATAGCCCGCATTGCACGCAGGCATCTTCCAAAAAGCGCAATTCCGGCCGGTCTGGATTGGCGGTGAAGGCGCTGGTCGGGCAAACACTGGTGCAGGCAAGGCAAAGCGTGCAGCCGGCCTGCTCCACCCGCGCCAAGCCGAAGGGCGCCTTTTCCGGCAGGGCGACCATCGCGGCCTGAGCCCCCGCCGCTTCGCGCAAGGCGCGGAAGCCTTGCTGCGCCATCTCTCGCGGACTGCCCAGCGCTTCAAACCGCGCTGGGGCGAAGCCAAGCGCCATGCGGGGCAGGGCGGCCAAAGCCTCACCCATTGAGAATGGATCATCGGTTTCCAGCAGCGCCGCGCGCGGGGCGGGGCCGGCAAGCCCAAGCCCTTCCAGCACCGCTGACGCGTAAAGAATGTTGCGCAAGACGCCTTCCACGCCATGCCCGCGCCGCGCGGGTGCCAGCAGCCGCACCGCCGCCGCGCCCCAGGCAAAGGCGCCGGCGAATACCGCCAGATCAAGCGATGAAACCTCATTCACCCGCAGCGGCAGCACGCGCGCCGGCAAGCCATCGCCATGCCGCGCCAGCGCATCAATCAAAGCCTCGCCATGGGCTTCGTCATGGAACAGCACCACCGGCGCCTCACCGCCCGCATCGGCATAGGTCAGCAATAAACGCCGGAGCCGCCGCAGCAAAGCCTGGGTCGGCGGCAGGGCATAGGTCGCGGCACCTGTCGGGCACACGGCGGCACAGGCGCCGCAGCCCGCGCAAATCTCCGCGCTGATCACCACCTGGTCCTTGAGCGGACCGAGGCCCGGCGTAATCGCCCCGGTTGGGCAAAGATCCAGGCAGCGGCGGCAGCCTTCGCGCTTGTTGCGCGCATGGGCGCAAAGCTTGCCATCGAAACTGACAAAACGCGGCTTGTCGAAACTGCCGACCAATTCGCCCGCCGCGACAATCGCGCGTTCAAGTGCCGCGCCATCGGCGGGATCGGCGCGCAGATACCCCTGCCGCACCTCATGCGCCGGGAATAGCGGCGCGGCGCCGGTCAAATCCAGGATGATATCCGCCCGGCTGATCGCGCCATCCTTGCCTCTACCCCACTCATAAGCCGCGCGGGAAGAAGGGCTCGGCGCCGCCGCGCCATCCACGGTCACTTCAAAAGCACCAAGATAACCGCTGGCGGCGCGCGCCCGCCCGCGCATCACGGGAAACGCTGCCAGACGCGGCGGCGCCACCGGCACATCGCCGGTCAGCAGCACCGTGATATCGAGCTTTT
>JBIKWX010000298.1:0-3921 GCA_044356095.1 Roseomonas sp. | reverse complement strand
CGCATGCTGCAGGAATCGGTGGATGCGCTGTTTGACAATGGCCGGCGCGGTCGCGCGATTACGGGCGCCAATAAGCGTCCGCTGAAGTCGCTTTCCGATATGCTGAAGGGCAAGCAGGGCCGCTTCCGTCAGAACCTGCTCGGCAAGCGCGTGGATTATTCTGGCCGTTCGGTGATTGTGGTCGGGCCGGAATTGAAGCTCCATCAATGCGGCCTGCCGAAGAAGATGGCGCTGGAACTCTTCAAGCCGTTCATCTACTCCAAGCTGGAAAAATACGGTCACGCCACCACCATCAAGGCCGCGAAGCGGATGGTGGAAAAGGAACGTCCCGAAGTTTGGGACATCCTGGAAGAGGTGATTCGCGAACACCCGGTGCTGCTGAACCGCGCGCCGACGCTGCACCGTTTGGGCATTCAGGCGTTTGAACCGGTGTTGATTGAAGGCAAGGCGATTCAGCTTCATCCGCTGGTCTGCACCGCCTTCAACGCGGATTTCGATGGCGACCAGATGGCGGTGCATGTGCCGCTCAGCCTGGAAGCGCAGTTGGAAGCGCGCGT
Source organism: Roseomonas sp. (assembly GCA_044356095.1). Lineage (GTDB taxonomy): Bacteria > Pseudomonadota > Alphaproteobacteria > Acetobacterales > Acetobacteraceae > Neoroseomonas. The sequence goes on along the minus strand of JBIKWX010000298.1, from coordinate 3,364 downwards.
CTTGATGATGTCCACCAACAACATCCTGAGCCCGGCGAATGGCAAGCCCATCATCGTGCCGAGCCAGGATATCGTGTTGGGGCTCTATTACCTCAGCCTGGAAACCCCGGAATTCCGCGCGGTGCAAAAGCGTGTGGATGAGGTGCGGGCGCTGATTGAAAGCGCCGGCGCCAAAGGTGGCCAGAACCTGACGGCTGAAGAAACCGAGGCGCTGAAATTCCGCCCGCAAATCTTCCGCGGCCTGCGGGAAATTGAACAGGCTTTGGCGAATGGGCTGATTGCGCCGCATTCGGCCGTGCATGCGCGGGTTGATATCGGTGTTGAAAATGGCGGCCCGGCAACGGTGCTGACCACGCCTGGGCGCATGATGATTGCGGATTTGCTGCCTTCTCACCCGCAACTGCCTTATGCGCTGGTGAACCGTCAGCTTACGAAGAAGAACATCTCGGACGTGATTGACGCGGTCTATCGCCATTGCGGCCAGAAGGAGAGCGTGATCTTCGCTGACCGTCTGATGGGGCTTGGCTTCCGTCATGCGGCGCGCGCGGGGATTTCCTTCGGCAAGAACGACATGGTGGTGCCTGACGACAAAAAGGGCATGATCGAACGCACCAAGACCGAAATCAAGGAATTCGAACAGCAATACCTTGATGGTCTGATCACCGCTGGTGAGCGTTACAACAAGGTGGTTGATGCCTGGTCGCGCTGCACGGATGAAGTGGCCGGCGCGATGATGAAGGAAATTCAGCGCCAGGAAATCGGCAAGCCGACCAATAGCGTTTGGATGATGAGCCATTCCGGTGCGCGTGGTTCGCCTGCGCAGATGCGCCAGCTTGCCGGCATGCGCGGCCTGATGGCGAAGCCCTCGGGCGAAATCATCGAACAGCCGATCATCGCCAACTTCAAGGAAGGGCTTTCGGTGCTGGAGTATTTCAACTCCACCCACGGCGCCCGCAAAGGGTTGGCCGATACCGCACTGAAGACCGCCAATTCAGGTTATCTGACGCGGCGTCTGGTGGATGTGGCGCAGGATTGCATCATTGTGGAGCCCGATTGCGGCACCGAACGTGGGCTTTCCGTGCGTGCGGCGATGGATGGCGCGGAAGTGGTTTCCTCACTTTCTGAACGCATCCTGGGCCGTACCGCGCAGGAAGATGTGGCCGATCCGGAAACGGGTGAGATCATTGTCGCGCGCCACAACCTAATTGACGAAGTGCAGGCGGAACGCATCGAAAAATCCGGCGTGGAGCAGGTGAAGATCCGCTCCGTGCTGACTTGCGATGCGCGCCAGGGCGTGTGCGGCCTCTGCTATGGCCGTGACTTGGCCCGCGGCACGCCGGTCAATATCGGTGAAGCGGTTGGCGTCATCGCCGCGCAATCCATCGGTGAGCCTGGCACGCAGCTGACGATGCGTACCTTCCATATCGGTGGCGCGGCGCAGCGTGGTGCGGAACAGAGCGCGGTGGAAGCCGCATCTGAAGGCACCATCAAAATCCTCAATCGCGTGGTGGTGGCCAATAGCCAAAACCAGCCGATTGTCATGAGCCGCAATTGCGAAATCGCGTTGTATGACGCGCAGGGTCGTGAACGGTCGCGTCAGCGTGTCCCTTATGGTGCGCGTCTGATTGCGGAAGATGGTGTGCAGGTCACACGCGGGCAGAAGCTCGCGGAATGGGACCCCTTCACCCTGCCGATCATCACCGAACGCAATGGCCGCGTTGAATGCGCCGACCTGATCGAAAACGTGACGCAGGTTGACCGTGTTGACGAAGTGACGGGCCTGTCCTTCCGTGAAGTCGTGGAATACAAGGCGCCCGGCAAGGCCGCTGATCTCCGCCCGCGCCTGATCCTGCGGGATGAGGCCGGCAATGTGGTGAAGCGTGAAAATGGTACGGAAGCGATCTACTTCCTGACGCCTGGCACGATTCTCTCGGTGGAAAACAACGCGATTGTCGCCGCCGGTGACGTGCTGGCGCGCCTGCCGCGTGAAAGCTCCAAGACACGCGATATTACGGGCGGTCTGCCGCGAGTCGCTGAATTGTTCGAAGCGCGCCGGCCGAAGGATCATGCGATCATCAGCGAAATTGATGGCCGCGTGGAATTCGGCAAAGACTATAAGGCGAAGCGCCGCATTCTGGTGGTGCCGGAACAGGTGGGTGATGAACCGCCCGTACCGCGCGAATACCTGGTGCCCAAGGGCAAGCACGTCTCCGTTCAGGAAGGCGACTATGTGAAGCGCGGCGACCCGCTGGTGGATGGCCCCCGCGTGCCGCATGACATTCTGCGAGTGCTGGGCGTCGAAAAGCTGGCCGATTACCTGGTGGACCAGATTCAGGAGGTCTATCGGCTTCAGGGCGTGAAGATCAACGACAAGCATATTGAAGTGATCGTCCGCCAGATGCTGCAGAAGGTTGAGGTCACCGATCCGGGCGACACCACCTATCTGATCGGCGAACAGGTGGACCGCATCGAATTCGAAATCGAGAATGAGAAGCGGATCGCTGCCAAGGAACGCCCAGCGGTGGCTGAGCCGGTGCTCCAGGGCATCACCAAGGCGTCCTTGCAGACCGGGTCCTTCATCTCCGCGGCGTCCTTCCAGGAAACGACCAGGGTGCTCACGGAAGCCGCCACGGCGGGCAAGGTGGATTACCTGGCGGGCCTTAAAGAAAACGTCATCGTCGGGCGCCTGATCCCGGCCGGGACGGGTTCTGTGATGAACCGCCTGCGGGCCTTGGCCGCGCAGCGCGATCGGGGCCGCTTGGCGGCGGCTTCGCCGGCCTTGCCGGAACCCAAGGCCGCCGAATAAGGCGGGTTTGGCCGATGCCTGTGATGGGGATGAAGTTCGCTGTGGAAACAGGTCGAATTATCCCCTTCCAACAGGTGAACGGCGCTTGACTTGAACCGGGGCGGGACGTAAAAGGCCGCTCCTTACGCGACTCCCCGTTGGGGGAATTGCTGATTTTGGACCCAAAGCTGCGCCGCCGGCGCCGCCTCCTTTCAGGGGGCTGAGGCCGGCAGCCGATTGGAAGCCCGGAGGGCACGATAACTCGTGCCGTGCCGGGCATTACCTTTTGGCGGGGCTGAAGGTCTTTTGGATGGTATCTGAAGGGGCGTCATGCCGACGATCAACCAACTCATCGCCCAAGGGCGTGAGACGAAGCCAGACCGGAACAAGGTTCCGGCACTGAAGGGCAGCCCGCAGAAGCGCGGCGTCTGCACGCGCGTCTACACGACCACGCCAAAGAAGCCGAACTCCGCGCTGCGCAAGGTTGCGAAGGTGCGTCTGACGAACGGCTTCGAAGTCGTGAGCTATATTCCTGGCGAAGGTCACAATCTGCAGGAACACTCGGTGGTTCTGATCCGC
>JBIKWX010000077.1:0-13583 GCA_044356095.1 Roseomonas sp. | reverse complement strand
CCATGCTGGCGGGCGGCTTGGCGGCGGATGTGATTGTCGTTGCCCTTGTTGGCGAACGCGGGCGCGAATTGCGCGAATTCATTGAAGATGATCTGGGGCCGGAAGGCTTGGCGCGCAGCGTTGTTGTCTGCGCCACATCGGATAGCGCTGCGCCACTCAGGCGCGAAGCCGCCTATGCCGCCATGACCGTCGCCGAGCATTTCCGTGATGAGGGTCTGCAGGTGCTGCTGCTGATGGATAGCGTGACGCGCTTTGCCTTGGCCTTGCGCGAAGTTGGCCTGGCGGTTGGTGAACCGCCTGCCACGCGCGGCTATCCGCCTTCCGTCTTCACTGAATTGCCGCGCTTGCTGGAACGCGCAGGGCCGGGGCCAGATAATGCGCCGGGCGCCATCACCGCGCTTTTCACCGTGCTGGTGGAGGGCGATGACCATGATGAACCCGTGGCGGACGCTGTGCGCGGCATTCTGGATGGGCATGTGGTGTTGGACCGAGGGATTGCGGAGGCCGGGCGCTATCCGCCGGTGGATGTGCTGCGCTCAGTCTCCCGCAGCATGCCCGGTGTTTTGGCGGAACAGGAATGGGAATTGGTGTCGGAAGCCAAGCGCTTGCTCTCCACCTATAATGAGGTGAAGGATCTGGTGCGGCTTGGCGCCTATCGCACCGGTAATGATCCGGAAGCGGATGCGGCGGTGAAGCTGGCGCCGCGGATTGAAGCGGTGCTCCGCCAACGCAAGGGCGAGATTTCACCGGTTGAGGATTCCTTTGCCGCACTCGCGCAGGCAATAGACGGGGCTTGAGGCTAGTGGTCCGATCGCCGCTGTCGGTTCCCGACAGTGGCGTGAATCGGCCCACCAAATATAAGGCTAGTGGTGCGCTGGCGCTTTTTGGGCAGGAGATAGGTCAGCATGAATCGCACCACTAGGATGGCAAATGAATCTTTCTATCGGCTGGAATTGGCCTTGCGCCGGGCGCTGCCCGAAAGCTTCAAGAAGCTGTGGCGGCTTGGGCGGCTGGCGGTGCAACCAGTGCCGCCTTCTGCTCCGCTGATTCCGCAGGCGCAGCTTGAAGGCTGCCAATTGCTCACCAACCGCATTGAAATGCTGCACCGCCTGCCAAAGGGCGGGGTTGTCGCGGAAGTTGGCACCTATCAAGGCGATTTTGCCCGCGCGATTCTGGACATCATGGCGCCGTCCCGCCTGCATTTGGCGGATATCACCTTCAGCCTGTGTCGGGGTGATGTGCTGGCCGATCCGCGTGTCGAACGGCATGAGGGGCTGTCGGTGCCCTTCATGCAAGCCTGCGCCGATGCCAGCTTCGACATGATCTATATTGATGCGGATCACGGGTATGCGGCGGTAGTTGCTGATGCCGCCGCCGCCGCACCCAAGGTGAAGCCCGGTGGCTATCTGGTCTTCAATGATTTCGCGCGCATCATCCGCCCAGGCTTTGGTGTGCTTGGCGTGCATCAGGCCGTATGCGAATTTGCTGCCAGCAGTGGTTGGTCCGTCGCGTTTTTCTGCCTGGAAGGTGAGGCGCTGTACGATATCGCGCTGCGTCGGCCCGAATAGCTGACGGTTTTATTTCTCGCAGCGAATAAAGACCGTGCTGGCATGCGCGCGTTCGCCGACCTCGGCCGCGCTCAATTCCGTGGGCGGGCTTTCGCGCAAGGTTGGTTCCACGCCTGCGCGGCGGAGGAAGCCAATCGCTTCCGTCCCCTTCACGGCGAAATTCACATTCTGCGGAATATCGCCGGTGCGTTGTGCGATGCGCTGGGCATTCAGCTTGGAGACAATCACGCCCATCACATGGCCCTGCCGATCGAGCAATGGCCCGCCGGAATTGCCCTGCTGCACCGGCGCGCTGATCTGAAAATGCTGTTCATTATTGGCGAGGCCCGCAAGTGCGCTGACCTCCCCCGTCGTCAGGGTTGGCCCTGCGGCCAATAGGCCCGCGAGCGGGAAGCCATAAGTCACCACACCTTCGCCGCGCCGGACGGGATTGGCGCGAAAGGGCAGAACGGGTCCCGGATCATTCGGCACGGCAAGCAGTGCCAGGTCACGCTGCACATCAACCCGTGCCGGCATGGTGGCGGGCAGGGTGCGGCCATCGGCGCTGCGTACGGTGATGGCGTTGCAGCCATCAATCACGTGATGATTGGTGAGCACGCGGTCACGCGCCACGACAAAGCCCGTGCCGGTGGAAGCGCGCCCTCGGCCCGCCTGAGGCGGCGCGCCGGGGGCCGGCGCGGCGGCGCCCGGTGGGCGGGGCAGGGGCGATTGCATGGCAACGACTTTTTCCGCGCAAATATCCTGTCCGCGATTGATGACCTCCCGCCCATCGCTCAGCACCATGCGGAAATCAAAGCGGCAGCCGGCATTCTCGGCGGGGCGTATGTTAATCCCGTTACCTGGCGCCAGCGGGCCGCGCGTCAGCATATTGGCGCCCCAATCCGGCCGCCCCGTGCGCACGGCAAAAAGTGAATGGGCCGATTGTTCGGTCTGGTTGAGCACCCTGAAGGGCTCCGTCTGCGACAGCGCAGGGGATGGGGCCAGGAGCAGGGCGAGAAGGGTAAGGAACAGGGCAGACATGATGCGTTTTATCTCGGGTTGGATGACGCCTTCGTCAATCGCACTGGGCTTGACCTTCCCATAATGGGAAGCGCCACATAGGGCCCATCATGCCAGACGCCGCTGCCCCCCTGCCGCGCCTTTCCCTGCCCATTGAAGGCATGACCTGCGCTGCCTGCGCCGGGCGGGTGGAACGCGCACTCCGCAAACTGCCCGGCGTGGTGGCGGTGCAGGTAAACCCCGCGACTGATCGGGCGGAAGTAGCGGGCAGCGCCGATGCGGCGGCGTTGAAACAGGCGGTTGAAGGCGCCGGCTATGGCGTGACGGGAGCGCAATTCGACCTTGCCATTGGTGGCATGAGTTGCGCGGCCTGCGCGGGGCGCGTTGAAGCCGCACTCCGCGCCGTGCCCGGGGTGCTGGAAGCGCGCGTCAACCCAGCCTCGGAACAGGCGCATGTCAGGGCCATTGCGGGTGTGACCGAGGCTTCGCTCCGTGCCGCAGTGGAAGCCGCTGGCTATGAATTGCGCGGCAGCACATCAGAAGCCGGGGAGGAAGCAGCGGCACGTGCGCTTGCCGCTGAACGACGCGATGTGGTTTTGGCGGGGATATTCTCGGCCCCGTTTCTGATCGGCATGATCGGCATGGGGCTTGGCCAGGATTGGATGCCAAGCGGTTGGGCGCAATTCGGGCTGGCGAGTTTTGTGGAATTCTGGCTCGGCGCGCGGTTTTGGCGCGCGGGCTATGCTGCGGTGCGTGCCGGCACGGGCAATATGGATGTGCTGGTGGCACTCGGCACCGGCGCGGCCTGGGCGCTTTCCACCTGGCTATTGCTGACCACGCCCGCGCATCACGGCACGCCGCATCTTTATTTCGAAGCGGCAGCGGTGGTGATTTTCTTTGTTCTGCTCGGCAAATATTTGGAAGCCCGCGCCAAGCGCGCGACCGGTGCCGCAATCCGCGCCTTGCTTGACCTCAGCCCGCGCCAGGCGCGGCGGCTGGAAGCGGGTGAGGAACGCGAAGTGCCCGCTGCCTTGCTTTCCATCGGCGATCTGGTTGTGGTGCGCCCTGGTGAGCGTATTCCCGTGGATGGGCTGGTGAGAGAGGGCCGCGCGGGCGTGGATGAAAGCGCGCTGACCGGCGAAAGCCGCGCGGTGGAAAAGGAGGAGGGCGCGCGCGTTTCAACCGGCACCATGGCTTTGGATGGGCGCCTAGTGATCGAAGCGCTTGCCGTGGGTGGCGATACAACGCTTGCCCGCGTGGCGCAGTTGGTGGCGGCAGCGCAGGCATCGCGCGCGCCAGTGCAAAAGCTGGTGGATCGCGTGAGTGCAGTCTTCGTCCCCGTGGTGCTCGCGCTGGCGCTGGCAACCTTGATCGGTTGGTTGCTGGCAGGTGCGGGTTTTGAAGCCGCGTTGATCCATGCTGTTTCCGTCCTGGTGATTGCCTGCCCTTGCGCGCTTGGCCTTGCCACTCCGGCGGCCATCATGGCCGGCACCGGGGCGGCAGCGCGGGCCGGCATATTGCTGCGCGATGTCGAGGCGATTGAGCGCGCCGGGCGCATCACCCTGGTTGCCTTCGACAAGACCGGCACGCTGACGGAAGGCAAGCCGCGCTTGGCGGGGCTGCATCCTGCACCCGGTATGGCGCGCGAGGAAGCGCTCGCCATCGCCGCCGCACTGCAAGCGGGCAGTGAACACCCCCTGGCGCGGGCGGTATTGCGCGAAGCGGGCGCTGTGCCGCCCGCTGCCGATTTCCGCGCCTTGCCCGGACGCGGCGTGGAAGGCGTGGTTAGTGGGCGGCGCTATGCGCTTGGCAGTTCGAGGTTGTTGCAGGAAGCGGGCGCTGCTCGCGGCGCCCTGGCCGAGGCCGCCGCCGCCGGCGAGGCAGCGGGGCAAAGCCTTTCCTGGTTGATTGAAGGCAATGCAGCCCGAGCATTGTTCCTGTTTGAAGATGCACCGCGCGCTGGTGCCGCCGCTGCGGTGGCGGGGCTTGCTGCGCTTGGCGTGAAGCCCGCCATGATCAGCGGCGATCAACGCGCTGCCGCCCTTGCTGTCGCCTCCCCGCTTGGCATTACCGATGTCGCCGCCGAGATTTTGCCCGATGGCAAGGCCGCGCGCATCGCTGCCTGGCAGGAAGCGGGCGAAGCTGTCGCCATGGTTGGCGATGGCGTGAATGACGCGCCGGCCCTTGCCCGCGCTGATCTTGGCATTGCGATGGGGACAGGCACCGATATCGCCATTCAATCGGCCGGCATCACACTGTTGCGCGGTGATCCCGCTTTGGTGCCGGAGGCTTTGGAGATTACGCGGCTGACTTTGCGTAAGATCAGGCAGAATTTGTTCTGGGCCTTTGGCTATAATCTGCTTGGCGTGCCGCTGGCGGCCTTTGGCTTGCTGTCTCCGCCTATCGCGGGCGCGGCCATGGCGGCCTCCAGCGTGAGTGTGCTGACCAATGCGTTATTGCTTTCACGCTGGAGGCCCCGGCCATGAATATCGGTGACGCGGCCCGCGCATCGGGCATTTCTGCCAAGATGATCCGGCATTATGAGGCGATTGGGTTGATCGCCGCCGGGCGCGGCGCCAACCAGTATCGCGTGTATAGCGAGGCTGATGTCGCGGAGCTGCGTTTCATCCGCCATGCGCGTGACCTTGGCTTTCCGCTTCAGGATGTGAAGCGCTTGCTCGATCTTTGGCGCAATCGCGCGCGGGCGAGTGCGGAAGTGAAACGCCTTGCGTTGGATCATGTTGCGGCACTGGAAGCCAAGGCTAAATCCCTCAGCGCCATGGCGGAAAGCCTGCGTCATCTGGCCGCGCATTGCCATGGCGATGATCGGCCGGATTGCCCGATTTTGGAAGAGTTGGCTGGAGCATTTTCAAGCCAAGTGGCTTCACTTGGCGACTCGGAAAAGGCGACCAAACAAGCATTTTCAAGCCAAGTGGCTTCACTTGGCGACTCGGAAAATGCGACCAAACAAGCGTTTTCAAGCCAAGTGGCTTCACTTGGCGGACAGGAAAATGCGACCAAACAAAAAGGAAAGGAGAAATGCCATGGCTGACGCCATTTCGCTTCAGGTTGAAGGCATGAGCTGCGGGCATTGCATCCGCGCCGTGACCAAGGCCATCACCGCACTGGATGGCGCGGCGAAGGTCGAGGTGGATTTGGCCGCCAAGCGCGTTATCGCGCAAACCATCCTGCCGCGCGCGGAGGTAGTGCGCGCGGTGGAAGAAGAAGGTTTTGCCGTAAAGGGCTAAAGCGTCAGTCAGGCCGCGCGCCAGAAGCGCGCACCACGGGCGCCCAGCGTGTGGTTTCCTGCCGCAGAAATTCCGCCAACGCCTCAGGCGTGGATGCCTCCAGCACCAGGCGCCGCGCAGCCATGGCAGCGACCAATTCCGGTTCCTTCAGCACGCTTTGCATCGCGGCATTGAGCTTCGCCAGGATCGGCGCCGGCAGGCCAGGCGGGGCCATCATTGCGGCCCAATCCACGCCATCAAAACCAGGCAGGCCGGATTCCGCGATGGTCGGGATCTCGGGCAGCAGCGGCACGCGCTTGCCATTGGGCACACCAAGAATGCGAAGCTTGCCCGCTTCCGCCTGCGGAATGCCATTCAGCGCCGTGGTGAAGGCGTAATCCACGCGCCCCGCGATCAATTCCGGCAAGAGCGCCCCGCCACCACGATAGGGTACATGCGTCGTGCGAATACCCGCCATCAGATTGAGCTGTTCTGCCGCCAAATGCCCCGCGGAGCCAATGCCGGAGGAGCCGAAATTCAAGGCCTCGGGCCGCGCCTTCGCGGCGGCGATGATATCCGCCACGCTGCGAAAGGGCCGATCCACCGGCACGGCGAGGACATTCGGCACCTCACCCACCAGCGAAACAGGGGTGAGATCCTTCAGCGGATCAAAGGAAAGATTGCCGTAAAGCGTCGGGTTGATCGCAAGCGGCCCAATGGTGCCGAGCAGCAACGTATAGCCATCCGGCGCGCTGCGTGCCGTTGCTTCCGTTGCAATATTACCGCCCGCACCAGGACGGTTTTCGATCACCACAGGCTGGCCAAGCAGCGCCTGCAAGCGCGGCGCAATGGCGCGCGCAAAAACATCCGTGGAACCGCCTGCCGCAAAGCCTACCAGCAGGCGGATCGGGCGAGAGGGGTATTCCTGCGCCAAGGCGGGCGTGGCCCAAGGCAGCAGCGCCAAACCGGCAAGCAAGTCGCGTTTTTTCATCATGGTTCCGGCCCTTTTTCTTGATCAGTTCAGGCGGATGCTGATGCTCCGCCCATGGGCTTGCAGCCCTTCGGCTTCCGCCAAAGCCACTGCGGCTGAGCCGATTTGCTTGAGCGCCGCGCCATCGGCTTCAACCCAGCTTGTGCGCTTCAGAAAGTCAAAACTCGAAAGCCCGGAGGCAAAGCGCGCTGTGCGCCCGGTCGGCAGCACATGATTGGGCCCGGCGATGTAATCCCCCACCGCTTCCGGGCAGAAGCGACCCAGAAACGCTGCACCAGCATGGCGGATTTGGCCGAGCAAGCCTTGCGGATCATCCACCATCAATTGCAGATGCTCCGGCGCCAAACGGTTGGTCAGCGCGGCGGCTTCGCCCAAGTCGCGCACCAGAATCACCGCGCCATGCCGCGCCCAGCTTTCGCCCGCAATCGCAGCGCGCGGCAGGGTTTTGAGCGCGTGTTGCACCGCGGCAGTCACCGCATCTGCCAGCGCCGCATCCGGCGTGATCAGGATGGATTGCGCGCTTTCATCATGTTCGGCCTGGGCCAGCAAATCCATTGCGACATGCGCGGGATCATTGGCGCCATCGGCAATCACCACCACCTCGGAAGGCCCGGCGATGGAATCAATACCAACCCGACCAAAGACCTGGCGCTTGGCTTCCGCGACATAGGCATTACCCGGGCCGACAATGCGATCCACCGGCGCGATGCCGCCCGTGCCCCAGGCCAGAGCCGCCACCGCCTGCGCGCCGCCAATACGGTAAATCTCAGTGACACCTGCGCGTTTCGCCGCCGCCAGCACCAGCGGATTGAGCGCGCCATCCGGCGTCGGCACCGCCATGGCAATGCGCGGCACACCCGCCGCGCGCGCCGGCAGCGCATTCATCAGCACCGAGGATGGATAGGCCGCCTTGCCGCCCGGCACATAAATGCCGACCGCATCCACCGGCCCCCAACGCAGCCCAAGCGTCAGCCCTGCCGCATCGCGCATCACCAAATCCTGCGGCAATTGCGCGCGGTGAAATGTTTCGATCCGTTCTGCCGCCAGATTGAGTGCGGCGCGCAGTTCCGGCGCAATCGTCGCATCCGCCGCGTCAATTTCGGCCTGCGTCACACGCAGCGCCGCAGCATTCGCGGGCTGCCAGCGATCAAACCGCGCGGTATATTCCGCCAGCGCCGCATCACCGCGTGCACGGATATCGGCGATGATGCTGGCAACAACGCCATCCACCTTTTGCGTGGTCTCCCGCGCATCATCCAATAACGCGGTGAAGGCAGCTTCAAAGCCTGCGTCGCGCGTATCAAGGCGCTTCATGCGGTGGCTTCCAAGGCAGCGCGGAAGCGCGCGATCCAAGCGCCAATCGCCTCTGGCCGCGTTTTCAGCGCGGTGCGATTGACAATGAGTTTGGAGGTGACATGGGCAATCACCTCAGTCTCCTGAAGGCCATTGGCCTTCAGCGTTGATCCCGTTTGCACCAAATCCACGATCAAGCGCGCAAGACCCATGGAAGGCGCCAATTCCATCGCGCCATTCAGATGCACAATCTCTGCCTGCACCCCGCGCGCGGCATAATGGCGCTGCGCGATATTCGGGTATTTGGTCGCGACCGTCACGCGCGACCAGCGGCGCGGATCATCCGGGGTGGCATTCACGGGTTCGCCGACGGATACGCGGCAACGGCCAATGCCCAGATCAAGCGGCGCATAGATTTCCGGATAATCGAATTCCATCAACACATCGGCGCCGCAAACGCCAATCGCCGCCGCGCCATGTGCGACGAAAGTCGCCACATCAAAGGGGCGCACGCGAATGACATCTACCGACGGATCATTGGTCGGGAAACGCAGCCGGCGGCTATCCTCATCCGCGTAATCCTCAGCGGGGATCAGGCCGGCGCGCGCCAATACGGGGTGCAGTTCCTTCAGAATGCGCCCCTTGGGCAGCGCGATAACCAAAGGCGCATCTGCCTGCGCCGGGGCGCCATTCAGCGCATTGGGGATCGGGATATCCATGACTACCTGCCCGCCAGTCTTTCAATATCGGCGCCCACCGCCGCCAGTTTCGCTTCCACGCGTTCATAACCGCGATCCAGGTGATAGACGCGGTTCACAATCGTCTCACCTTCAGCGGCCAGTCCCGCGAGAATGAGCGAGACCGAAGCACGCAAATCGGTTGCCATCACCGGTGCGCCGGAAAGATGCTTCACCCCGCGCACAATGGCGGAAGCGCCGTGGAAATTGATGCGCGCGCCCATGCGCGAAAGCTCAGGCACATGCATGAAGCGGTTTTCGAAAATCGTCTCCGTAATCATGGAAGCGCCTTCGGCCACGCACATCAGCGCCATGAATTGCGCCTGCATATCGGTGGCAAAGCCCGGGAACGGCTCGGTCATGACATCGGCACCGCGAAGCCCATTGCTCCGCGTCACACGCAAGCCGCCTTCTTCTTCCGCCACATCCACACCGGCTTCACGGAGCGTGCGTGTGACCGCACCCAGATGATCCAGCCGCGCCCCTTGCAGCAGCAGCGATCCACCAGTGATGGCGGCAGCGCAGGCAAAGGTGCCGGCTTCAATGCGGTCCGCAATGATGGGATGCGTCGCGGCACCAAGGCTGGCGACACCCTCCACCAACAGCCGATCCGTGCCGATACCTTCAATGCGCGCGCCCATGCGCATCAGGCAGGCGGCCAGGTCGGTGATTTCGGGCTCTCGCGCCGCATTAACGATTTCGCTTTGCCCGCGCGCCAGAGCGGCGGCCATCAGGATATTCTCGGTGGCACCGACCGAGACCTGCGGGAAGATGATGCGCGCACCCTTCAAGCCTTGCGGTGCGCGGGCTTCGATATACCCGGCAGTGATTTCGATCTCCGCGCCCATTTGCTCAAGCGCCTTCAGGTGCAGATCAACCGGGCGCGTGCCGATGGCGCAGCCACCGGGCAGGCTCACGCGCGCACGGCCATGGCGGGCCAGCAAGGGGCCAAGCACCAGGACGGAAGCGCGCATCTTGCGCACCAGATCATAAGGCGCTTCCAGATCTGTCGCCGCCCCGCTGATGGTGATGCTGCGCGCTGATGTGTCACGTGAAACATCAAGGCCGTGATGCGCCAGCAACCCTGCCATGGTGGCAACATCGGCAAGGTCGGGCGCATTGGTGAGCGTGAGCGGCCCATCTGCCAGCAAGCCCGCCGCCATGAGCGGCAAGGCTGCGTTCTTGGCGCCCGAGATCGGGATGCTGCCCGAAAGCACCCGCCCGCCACGGATCAGAATGCGATCCATCAGAGTTTCGGCAGCGCGACGCCGCGCTGGCCCATATATTTGCCGCGGCGGTCGGCATAGCTGACCTCGGGCGGGGCATCACCCTTCAGGAACAGGAATTGGCAAATGCCTTCATTGGCGTAGACCTTGGCGGGCAGGGGGGTGGTATTGCTGATTTCGATGGTGACCTGGCCTTCCCATTCGGGTTCCAGCGGCGTCACATTCACAATCAGCCCGCAGCGCGCATAGGTGGATTTGCCAAGGCAGATCACCAGAATATCGCGCGGGATGCGGAAATATTCGACCGTATGCGTCAGCACAAAGGAATTGGGCGGGATGATGCAAACCGGGCCCTTGCGCGTGACGAACCCGTCTTCCGAGAATGCCTTGGGGTCCACAAGGGCATTGTCCACATTGGTGAAAATCTTGAATTCATCCGCTGCCCGGGCGTCATAACCATAGGATGACAGGCCGAAGGAGATCACGCCCTCCCGCCGCTGGGCCTCGACGAAAGGCTTGATCATGCCGTGTTCCGCCGCCATCTTGCGGATCCAGCTATCGGGCATGATGGGCATGGTGGTCTGGCCTGGCTCAAGAATGCGGCGCGGCAAGGCGCCTCGGGAGGCGTGGCTTAGCCCAGCCGGGGCGGGGGGACAACCGGCGCTATGGGGTGCTTCACGCCGTCGCCATCCTTGGCGGGCGCGTGATCCAATTCGCCAGCGCGGCAATCACGCCGACCACCATCATGACCGGCCAGAAGGCGGCATAGCTGCCCGTGGCATCCACCACCCAGGCGCCCGCACCCGCGCCGAGAAACCCGCCAAGCTGGTGCGAAAAGAAGCAAATCCCATAAAGCGCGCCCAGATCAGCCACCCCAAAGCGCCGGGCAATCGCGGCCGAGGTCAGCGGTATGGTGCCCAGCCAAATGAAGCCCATCACCGCGGCAAAGATCAGCGTGCCCCATTCGGTCGGCGTCACGCTGGCAAAAACCGCAATCGCCAGTGTGCGCACCATGTAAATCCCGCCCAAGGCGACCTCCGGGCGGATGCTATTGCCAATCCGGCCACAAACCCATGATCCCGGAATATTGAACAAGCCGACCAGCATCAGCGCCGTCACGCCAAGCCCGGCCGGCAGGCCGCAAAGCGAAAGATGCGCCGGCAGATGCGTCGTCAAAAACGCCAATTGAAAGCCGCAGGCGAAGAAGCCGAGGGTCAGCAGCGCGAAATCACGCTCGGCCAAGGCGCGCTTTGCCAGCGCCGGCAGGCCGGCCAGCCCCGTTGGGCGCCCTGTTGCGGGGCCAGGCGGCGCCCATTCCAGCCGGGGGGCGACAAAGACCATCAGCGCCATGGTGGCCGCCAGCATCAAAAACGCACCAGAGGTGCCGTAATCCATAATCCCCCATTGCACGAAGGGGATCAGCGCTGCCTGCCCGATGGACCCGCCGGCAGAGGCCAGCCCCAAAGCATCGCCCCGGCGATTTTCCGGCACGGCGCGGGCGACCGCGCCCAGCACGGTGCCAGACCCCGCCGCCGCCACGCCAAGCGCGGTACAAATGCCAATCCCGATAATCAGGCTGGCTGTATTCGGCCAAAGCGCAGGCAGGATCAGGCCAATGGCGTAAATCACCGCCCCACCAAGCGCGACCCGCCCGGCGCCGAATTTATCCGCCATGGCGCCGGCGAAGGGCTGCCCCACGCCCCAAATCAGGTTGTGAAGCGCAACCGCCGCGCCATAGGCAAAGGCCGGAATGGCGTGCTCCGCCCCCAAGGGCAGCAAAAACAATCCAAAGGTCTGCCGCGCCCCAAGCGCCAGGGAGACCGAGGCAGCGGCGGCGATGACGACAATCCAGGCTTGAGCGGGCATACAACACCTTATGGGCAAAGCCCGCGCAAAAGACCAGATGGCAACCCGCTTGACGCGCCCGTCCACACCCCCTAAACGCCGGCTTCCGCTGCATGGCCCCGGGAGAAATCCAGGGGCTGTTTGGCGTTTTGGGGAACGCGGGAGACCCTTTTCGGGTCGTATGCACCGCGGGCCTCTCGGTCTTGTACAAGAGAGGACATAGACAGTGGCTAAGAAGATTGCAGGCTATATCAAGCTGCAAATCCCGGCCGGCAAGGCGAATCCTTCGCCGCCCGTCGGTCCCGCGCTTGGTCAGCGTGGCCTGAACATCATGCAATTCGTGAAGGAATTCAACGCGGCGACGCAGCAGATGGAACCGGGCACGCCAACGCCCGTGGTCATCACTGCCTATTCGGACCGCACCTTTTCCTTCATCACCAAGACGCCGCCCAATACCTATTTCCTGCTGAAGGCCGCGAAGCTCGACAAGGGCTCAACCGCGCCGGGCAAATCCGCGCCGATTGGCCGCGTGACCAAGTCTCAGCTGGTGGAAATCGCCAAGGTGAAGATGCAGCACATGAACGCCAATGACGTTGACGCTGCCGTGCGCATGCTTGCGGGTTCCGCCCGCGCCATGGGCCTGACCGTGGTGGAGGGCTAAGATCATGGCGAAGATCGGTAAGCGCCTGAAGGCGGCCTATACGGGTTTTGACCGTGAAAAGACCTATGCGCTGGACGAAGCTGTAAAGCTCGCCCGCGGTGCGGCCAAGGCGAAATTCGATGAAACCATTGAAATTTCGATGAACCTTGGCATTGACCCCCGCCATGCGGACCAGATGGTGCGCGGCGTGGTGGGCCTGCCCCATGGCACCGGCAAGACTGTGCGCATCGGCGTCTTTGCCCGTGGCGCCAAGGCTGATGAAGCCAAGGCCGCTGGCGCGGATGTTGTCGGCGCGGATGACCTGGCGGCGATGGTGCAAGAAGGCAAGATCGAATTCGATCGCTGCATCGCGACCCCTGACATGATGGGCCTGGTGGGCCGGCTTGGTAAGGTGCTCGGCCCCCGTGGCCTGATGCCGAACCCGAAGCTCGGCACCGTCACCATGGATGTGAAGGGTGCGGTGACCGCGGCCAAGGCTGGTCAGGTCGAATTCCGGGCGGAGAAGGCCGGGATTGTGCATGCCGGCATCGGCAAGGCGTCCTTCGCTGAGGCGCAGCTGGTTGAAAATGCGCGCGCCTTCGTGGAAGCGATCCAGCGCGCGCGCCCGACCGGCGCCAAGGGGACCTATGTGAAGAAGGTGGCGGTTTCCTCCACCATGGGTCCCGGCGTGAAGGTGGATGTTACCAGCCTTTCGGCCTCGGCCAATTAAGGTTTAGGCGCGGCCCTTGGCCGTGCGTTGAATTCGCTTGGTTCTTTCAGGGCCAAGCGGGCAGGGGATGGCGATTGCCATTCCCGAACCTGTCGGAGACCCCCTGTAGTCCTTCGGGACAGTGAAGGGCCTTTTGGCCCGCAGGGGATAGACGGTGTGCCCAAGCAGAGACCAACCCGGGGCCAAGCCCCTGGAATGGCTTGGTTTGGCGTTCCGGACTGACAGGCGAACCGGGGTTGGTGCCATGCCGGCACCCGCCCCCGAGTGAACCCGGCTGGAGCCCTTCCAAAAGGCCCCAGTCACCGACGGAGACGTAGAGTGGAAAGA
>JBIKWX010000076.1:0-13642 GCA_044356095.1 Roseomonas sp. | reverse complement strand
GCAGCGTCAACGCGTGATGATTGCCGGCGCACTCGCCAATGATCCGAAGCTGCTGATTGCCGATGAACCGACCACGGCTTTGGATGTAACGATTCAGGCGCAGATTTTGGAATTGCTCGCCTCACTCAAGCAGCGCCTTGGCATGGCGATGCTGCTGATCACGCATGATCTTTCCATCGTGCGCCGCCATGCGGATCGTGTGGTGGTGATGAAGGATGGCAATGCGGTGGAACAGGGCAAGGTTACCGAGGTTTTCGCCGCGCCGAAGCACGAATATACGCGCATGCTGCTGGCAACCGAACCGCGCGGCGCGCCGGCGCCCATCCCCGCCGATGCTGCGCCCACGCTGGAAGCGCGCGATATCCGCGTGTATTTCCCGATCCGCCGCGGCTTGCTGCGCCGTGTGGTGGCGGAGGTGAAGGCCGTGAATGGTGTGTCCCTGTCGCTGCGCGCTGGGGAGACGCTTGGCCTGGTAGGGGAAAGCGGCTCGGGCAAGACCACACTTGGCCTGGCGCTGCTCCGCATGGCCGATAGCCAGGGCAGCATTGTCTTTGCCGGGCAGGATTTGCAGGCGCTTTCCACCCGCGCGCTGCGCCCTTGGCGCCGGCGCATGCAGATTGTCTTCCAGGACCCCTTCGGCGCGCTTTCGCCGCGCTTGAGTGTTGCGGAAATTATTGGTGAGGGCTTGGAAGTGCATGAAGCCAGCCTGCCGCGCGCCGAACGCCTGGCGCGTGTGGCTGAGGCGTTGCGCGAAGTGGGCCTGGACCCCGCCATGGCAGAACGCTACCCGCATGAATTCTCCGGCGGCCAACGCCAACGCATCGCCATTGCGCGCGCCATGGTGCTGAAGCCAAGCCTGGTAGTGTTGGATGAACCAACCAGCGCGCTTGATGTCAGCGTGCAGGCGCAAGTGGTGGATTTGCTGCGTGATTTGCAGGCGCGCCACGGGCTGGCTTATGTGTTCATCTCTCATGATCTGCGCGTGGTGCGCGCCATGGCGCATCGCATTGCGGTGTTGAAGGATGGGCTTGTGGTGGAAGAAGGCGAAGCCACTGCGCTGGTGCAGGCCCCCAAGCAAGCCTATACGCGGCAATTGATGGCAGCCGCTTTCGACCTGACCAGCAATGAAAAGGCAGTGACACTACAGTGAGTGAATTGGAACGCCTGAAAGAGATGTTGGATGCCGAGCAGGTGAAGCTTGGCGTCAGCCTGCGCCGGATGAATTCCCCAGGCTCCCCCGTCTATCGCACCTGGGAAAATGTCTGGCCGACGGCAACCATCCTGACCACCAGCTTCCTTGCGCTGAAATGGGGCGGCGCGCCCTTGGAAGCGCTTGGTGTGCAGCAGGGCGGTACTTGGGCCGGCATGGTGGTGCTGGGCATTGGCTGTTGGTGGTGGCTCAAGAAAATCATGCCGAAAATCAAGGATGGCGTGTTTGAACGTACCGCCGCCTTGGCGCTTTCATCGCCGCATGAATTTGATTTCCTCTGGTCCAAAAGCATCCTCAGCCTTTACGCCAAGCTGCCCGATGGTACGGAATGGGCAGCGACAAGGCGGGATGATTGGCGCGCCTTTGTGCGCCGGCTGGATGAAGCATTGTCAAAGGAAAACGCCTAATGGCTATTTTGCTTTCCACCAAGGCGCATACCATGCAGGATTGGAAGGCGGCGCTGCTCGCCGTTGATCCCAGCCTGGAAATTCGGCTCTTCCCTGATGCGGGCAATCCAGATGAGATTGAAGCTGCGGTGGTTTGGACTGCGCATGACATGATGGAATTGCGCCGCTATCCGAAGCTGAAGCTGATTGTCTCCATGGGTGCTGGCGTTGATCATTTGCTGCGCGCACCAGGGCCGCCGCCCGGTATTCCGGTGGCGCGCTTGAAGGATGCGCTGCTGACCAGCGCCATGGCGGAATGGGTGCTGCTGAATGTGCTGCGCTTTCACCGACAAGACCCGGAATACCGCGCGCTGCAACAGCGCAAGGAATGGCTGGAGCTTTCGGCGCCGAGCACCGCGGAACGACGCATTGGCCTTCTGGGCATTGGCGAATTGGGCAGTGCCTCCGCGCGCGTGTTGACCTCACTTGGCTTTCCGGTGATGGGCTGGTCGCGCAGCGCAAAAACGCTGCCCGGCGTGCAGAATTTCCATGGTGCGGATGGGCTGATGGCGATGGCGGCGCAAAGCGACATCCTGATTTGCCTGCTGCCACTCACACCGCAAACGCGCGGTGTGCTGAATGCTAGGCTGCTATCGGCTCTGCCGCGCGGCGCTTACGTGATCAATGGCGCGCGTGGCGGGCATATGGTCGCGGAAGACATGCTGACGGCACTCGATTCCGGTCATATCGCCGGCGCTGCCTTGGATGTGTTTGAACCCGAACCGCTGCCTGCGGAAAGTCGCTTCTGGTCGCACCCCAAAGTGTTTCTGACGCCACATGCCGCGAGCATCACGATCCCAGCGAGCGTGGCGCCACAAGTGGTGGAGAACATCCACAATTTGCGCGCCGGCCGGCCGCTGATCAATCTGGTGGATTTCAGCCTGGGCTACTAAGCGAAAGGCGTTTTCGCCCGAACATCATCACCACATCAGATGCGGGCGTGATCCACGGCAAGGAATCACGCCCGTTTCAGCTGTATGGCCGGGTCAAACCCGCAGCCAAGTCTCACAGAAGGCGAGCATCGCGGTGCTGATCTTGCGCCCCGCCACTTCACGCGGAATTGGCGCACCTGGGCGGCGGATGCCATTCACCGTCACGGCGGCGCTTTCGCAGCCGATGAACAGGCTCGGCATCACATGCTTGCCGGTTGCGGATTGCGGCGGCGCGAAGGCGAAGCAGAAGGGCTCACCCAGACCCTGCCACGCCATGGAAACCGTCATGTCACCGGCGCGCACGCTTTCGCTGTAATGGCTGCGCGGATCGCCGGCGCTTTTCACCTCATCCAGCTTGCGAAAGCGCAGGCCCGCCAGGCCGGCAATGCCGCGAAAGGCGCCGAAATGGCTCAGGTATTCGGCAATCAGCCAGCGCGCGAGGGGTTCATTATCCGTCAGGCACCAATTCGCCGCCCCCTCGGGCGGGTTCGCCTCATGCGGGGATTGCATCAGCACCAGCGCATGGCCAGCGCCATGCGGGGAAAGCACCACGCGGAAAAAACTGGCGAGGGTGGTGAAGGGGCCATTCGGGTCCTCCTTCAAGGAAATCCCCGGATTTTCGCCCGACCATTCGACCTTTCCAGGGAATAGGATGGTTTCTTGCATGGTGATCCTCCTTTTCAATAGGGGACACCGTGACCCAGCCATGCGTCGGGATCAATGCCCAAAACCACGCAAAGCTTGACGCGGCACGGCGCCGGGGCGCAAGGAAAGGCTTGCTTTTTCCGAGACCAATCTCCCCATGTCCTTTTCTGGTATCCCTGCAGCGCTGCAATCGGCGCTGACATCACGCGGCTATGCCGCCCCCACTCCCGTACAAAGCGCAGTCCTGGCGGAAGATGCCGCCGGGCGGGATTTGCTTGTCTCGGCGCAGACGGGGTCGGGCAAGACGGTCGCTTTTGGCCTTTCCATCGCGCCGGAATTGCTGGGCGGTGCTGACCGCCTGCCGCCACCTGGCGCGCCGCTCGCCATCGTGGTTGCGCCGACGCGCGAATTGGCCTTGCAGGTGAAGGCGGAGCTCACCTGGCTTTATGCGCCCGCCGGCGGCCGCATTGCCTCGGGCGTTGGCGGCATGGACCCCATTGCGGAAAAGCGCCAATTGCTCGCCGGCGCGCACATCATTGTCGGCACACCTGGCCGGCTTTGTGATCATCTGGAACGCGGCAATCTGAAACCCGATGCCTTGCGCGTTGTGGTGTTGGATGAAGCCGATGAGATGCTGGATCTCGGCTTTCGGGAGGAATTGGAGGCGATCCTGGATCGCCTGCCACCGGAACGTCGCACGCTGATGTTCTCGGCCACCGTGCCGCGCGCCATTGCCGCACTTGCGAAAAGCTATCAGCGCGATGCTTTGCGCCTTGAAGTGGGTGGCGGGGGTGAGGCGCATGGCGATATCACCTATCGCGCCATGCTGGTAGCACCGCATGAAATTGAACGCGCGGTGGTGAATTTGCTGCGGCTGGAAAACCCGCCGCTCGCGATGGTGTTTTGCGCGACACGTGCGGCAGTGGCGCGGCTGCATGGCAATCTGGCGGAACGCGGCTTTCCCGCCGTGGCGCTTTCCGGCGAATTGACTCAGGCAGAACGGCTGCGCGCCCTGCAGGCGCTGCGCGATGGCCGGTCCCGCGTTTGTGTCGCGACCGATGTCGCGGCGCGCGGCATTGATTTGCCGGAATTGGATTTGGTTATTCACGCTGAATTGCCGCGCGATTCTGAAACCCTGCTGCATCGCAGCGGCCGCACCGGCCGCGCCGGGCGCAAGGGCACCAGCGTGCTTCTGGTGCCGCATCCGCGCCGTCGCATGGCGGAACGGTTGATCGGCGCTGCCAAGGTCGCTGCCACCTGGGGCCCAGCGCCTTCTGCCGATTCGGTGCGCGCGCGCGATGCGGAACGCTTGGCCGAACAGGCACGGAGTGTATTGGCGGAAGAAGCGTCAGATGATGATCAGGCACTCGCGCAGCGCCTGCTGGCCGATGGCCAAATCTCCAGCGAAACCCTGGCTGCGGCGCTGATCAAAATGCTGCGCGCGCCCTTGCCGGCGCCCGAGGAAATCGCTGAACAAAAGCCCGAACGGCGCGAGGCGCGGCGGGAGGCTGCGCCAGAAGCACCGCGCGGCGCCTCCGGCATTTGGTTCAGCATGGATGTCGGGCGGGATGGCAATGCCGATCCGCGCTGGCTGCTGCCTTTTTTGTGTCGGCGTGGGCATGTGACGCGGCAGGAGATTGGGCGCATCCGCATTCTGGGTCAGGAGACGCAGTTCGAAGTCGCATCCTATGCGGCAGAGCGATTTGCCGCCGCCGCCCGCCATGCCACGGGTGAGAATGCCGAAATTACCATCCGGCCCATGCAGCCGATGCGGCCCGCGCCGGCGCCGGCGCGTCACGCGGGTCCAGCAGCGCCGCGCGCCGTGGAACACGCCGCTCCGGCCAAGGCGCCCTGGTCCAGGAAACCTGGCCCGCCCAGTGACAAATCCCCAAGGCGCGGCGCGGAGGAGGGCAGGGCAGCGCCCCGTAAGGCCGAAAGCAGGCCCCCGCCGCGTGGCAAGAAGAAAGAACCCGCCAAGTGGCAGGCGAAATCGCCGCGCAAACCGCGGAAATAGGCCATGCTGCCGGCGCGGCCTTCCGGTGAGCTGAGTTGATGCAGCCGACCCGCGCCGCTGGCCTTGCACGGCTTGCCGAATTCACGCCGCTGATGGGCCGCGCCTATGCCGAAGGGCGCAATCATGATCCTGGACCTGCCAAGCCCCGCCATGTCTCGGTGCTTTCCCCTTACATCCGCCATCGCCTGATCACTGAGCAGGAGGTGGTGGCCGCTGCCATTGCCGCGCATGGCGCAGAGGTCGCCGCAAAATTCATCCAGGAGGTGTTCTGGCGGAGCTATTGGAAGGGCTGGCTGGCGCAGCGCCCGGCGGTTTGGGATGCGTATCGCGCCTGCGTCGCGGCGGGGTTAGCGGCGCCGCCTGAAGGCTACGAAGCAGCCATTGCTGGGCGTACGGGCATCATCTGTTTCGATGCCTGGGTGCGGGAGCTGGTCGAGACCGGCTATGTGCATAATCACGCGCGCATGTGGTTTGCGAGTATTTGGATTTTTACCTTGCGCCTGCCTTGGGAATTGGGTGCGGATTTCTTTTTGCGGCATTTGCTGGATGGGGATGCGGCGTCCAATACGCTGTCCTGGCGCTGGGTGGCGGGGCTGCATACCAAGGGCAAGCATTATGTCGCGCGCGCTGAGAATATCGCGCGCTACACGGGTGGGCGTTTTGCCCCGCATGGCCGTTTGAATGAGGCGCCTTTGGCGTTGCAGGAGCCTGATCCGCCCGCGCCGCGCCCGATCCCTGTTTTGCCCGCGCCGCCGCGTGGACCGGTGGTGCTATTGTTGCACGAAGATGATTTGCACCCTGAAAGCCTGCCGCTGGCGGGGCTTGAGGTGAGCCGCGTGATTGGCCTTTGTTGTCCTGAGGCGCGTTCTCCGTTGGGTGCTGCGCCGCTGGTGCAGCGCTTTGATGAGGGCGCTTTGGAAGATGGTTTGAACCGCGCTGCAGCGTTTTTTGGTGTATCGGCTGGGCGTGTGGCGCGTGATGATTTGCCCGCGATCTTGGCGCGTGATGTGGTGGTGATGGCCGAAGCGCCTGTCGGGTGGGTTGCCGATTTTTTGCGCCCCTATGCGGTCATGCCCTTGCGTCGCCATTGGGATGGAGCCTGCTGGCCCCTTGCCGAGCGCGGTTTCTTTCCTTTTGGCCAACACATTCCGCGTCTATGCGCTGCATTGATTGGTTAGGCGCGTTTTGGTCCAGCCCAAGTGATGGTTTCCAAAGGCCTTTCGGCCTTTGGCGGGTGGTCCGGAGGGCAGAGCCCTCTGGCCTTTTTCTCAGATCGCCGCAGGCGCCTTGAAGCCGCCTTCCTTCGCCAAATCCGCCGCGCGCCACAAATACCAGGCCGCGGTGGTGCGGTAAGGCGCCCAGGCCTCCCCGATTTCAGCGAGCGCTTTCGGCTTTGGCTGTTCAGCGAGGCCCGCCGCGACGCGGTAGCCCTCACGCACGCCGAAATCATCCACGGGCAGGATATCGGCGCGGCCAAGGGTGAAGATCAGCAGCATCTCCACCGTCCAGCGCCCAACACCGCGCAAGGCCACCAGCCTTTCGATCAGCACCTCATCCGAAAGCCGGCGCGCCGCGGCGCGATTCGGGATAACGCCAAGCGCGGCTTTCTCGGCAATGTCGCGAATGGCGAGCACCTTATTCGCTGAAAGTCCGGCACTACGCATGGCCTCAGGTGATAATGCCAGCACCGCTTCCGGTGTGGGAAAGCCCGGTTCCGGACAAAGGGCGATGAAGCGGCCGAGTATCGCTTCCGCCGCGCGGCCATGCACCTGTTGGTGGGCAATGGCACGCACCAAAGCCTCATAGGGTTGGCGCCGGGCGGGCTTCAGCGTGAAAGGCCCCACTTGGCGGATGACGCGCTTCAGCACGGCATCGCGCCTGAGGTGGCGCAAGGCTTCCGGTGTGCCGAGGCTCATCTGAACACGAGATGCGGCAAGGTCAGCGTAATCCAGGGCACGTAAGTGATGACCATGAGCGCGCCAAACACCACGGCAATGAACACGCCCAGATAGCGCATCATCTGGTCAACACCGCAGCGTGCGACTTGCGCGGCGGCAAACAGGTTCACGCCAAAGGGCGGCGTGATCATGCCAAGCGCCAGGTTGACGACCATGATGGTGCCGAAATGCACCTGGTCAATGCCAAGCTTTTCGGCTGCCTCCGCCAGGATCGGCGCCAGCACGATGATGGAAGCGGAGGTTTCGACAAACATCCCAACCACGAACAGGAACAGATTGACCACCAGCAGATAAAGGCTGGAATCATTGAAGGAGGTTGCGATCCATTCCGCCGCCAGATCCGGCACGCCCTGACGATTGAGCAGCCAGGAAAACACCGCCGCACAGGCGATGATGAACATGATGACCGCGCTGGAGATCACGGATTTCCTGAAAATCGGGAAAAGGTCGCGCCAGGCGATTTCCTTATGAACGAAAAGCCCGATGATCAGCGCATAGACTACGGCAATGACAGAAGCCTCGGTCGGTGTTGTCACGCCACCATAAATCCCGCCCAGCACAACGAAGGGCATCAGCAGCGCGAAGCCAGCCTGACGTGTTGCCACCGGGAAAGACAAGCGCCCAACGCCATCTTCCTTGCCCCAGCCCTTGATCCGGCACCAGATCAGCACGGTCGCGATCAAGGAACCGCCAATCAGAACGCCCGGCCCGAAGCCCGCGATGAACAACTCAGGGATCGAGGTTTGCGTGGTAACGCCATAAAGGATCATCGGAATGGAAGGCGGAATGATGACGCCAAGTTCAGCCGCTGTGGCCTGCAAGGCGGCTGCGAAGGGTACCGGATAGCCCGCGCGCACCAAGGCGGGGATCATGATGGCGCCAATGGCAAAGGTGGTGGCAACACTGCTGCCGCTGATAGCGGCAAAGATCATGCAGGTGATCACGCAGGTCGCCGGCAACCCGCCCTGAATGCCCCCCACGATGGAGCGTGCAAATTCCACCAACCGCCGTGAAATGCCGCCCACCTCCATGAGGTTCCCGGCCAGGATGAAGAAGGGAATGGCCGCGAGCGGAAAGCGATCAAGCGAGACAAAAAGCTGCTGCGCCACCACCACCAGGGGGAAATTCGTGAAGCCATGAATACCGATAATGGCGGCGAGGCCAATGGCGATGGCAACCGGAATGCTCGCGGCAAACAGCACCAGCATGACGGTGAGCATGGTGCCGCTCATACGGCGGACTCCAATTCTTCAGAGCGTCTATCGAGGAAATGGGCGATCGACCCCAGCATGGCAAAGACCGCCCCAATCGGGATGGCGGCATAGCCCCAGGCCATGGAAACCTCCATGCCCGCCATTTCCTGGAATTTTACACGTTCCGCCATGCTCCAGCCGAACCAGAACATGACGCCGAGCATGAGGAGGATGCTCGCCAGCGACAGCCCTTCAAGAATATTGCGCAAAACGCCGCGCGACAGGCGATGGGCAATGTCAATCGAAACCAGGGCACCGGCGCGCAGCGCCACGGCCAGGCCGATAAAGGCCATCCAGATCAGCGCGGTGCGGACAAGCGCTTCGGACCAGACAGAGGGCGTTTCGGTGGCGAAACGTGCCACCACCTGCCAAAGCCCAGCGAATACCGCGACCGCAAGGGCAAGACAGGCGATGATGGCGGCGATGGTTGAACCAATCCTATCCAGCGTCAGCACGCCGGCGCGCAACCGTGCCCGCAGCCCATCGCCGGATTTCAGCCAAAAGGCAAAAACCAGCGCCAGCAGCGTCGCGGCTGCGGTCACCTGCAAGGGCAGGATATTCATCGCATTCATCGCGCTATCCTATCAGAGCATTTTCAAGCCAAGTGGCTTCACCTGGTGGCTCGGAAAATGCGACCAAACAAGTTCTGGTGTGTCCCCCCATGAGCGGAAGCGAAGGGGAACACACCAGAAAAGCGCGCGATGCGCGCCATCAATCCGATGCCTGATGGTGTGCAACCATCAGGCGCCGAAAGGCTTGCCGATCAGTTCGGCTTCCATTCGCGGATGCGCCGCAGCGTGGCCGCATCCAGCGTGCGTTCCCATTCCGCGAAGGCAGGTGCCAGCGCGGTCTGGAAGGCAGCGGTATCCACCTGCGTCACCACCGTCATGCCGCGGCGGCGCAATTCCTCAACGCCGCTCGCGTCATCGGCCGTCACGCGGTCACGATTGGCCTTTTGCGCGGCGCGCGCGGCTTCCTGGAACAGGGCGCGATCAGCGGCCGAAAGACGATTGATCATCCCCGGATTGCAGATCATGACTGACGGCGAATAGACATGGTTCGTCAGCGTCATGAATTTCTGAACCTGGTTGATGTTGTTCGCCACAATCACGGAAATCGGGTTTTCCTGACCATCCACCGTGCCCTGCTGCAAGGCGGGGATCAATTCGCTGAAGGCCATCGGCGTTGGCAGCGCACCAAGGGTTGAAAAGGCGCGCATATGCACCTGGTTTTCCATGGTGCGTACCTTCAGGCCGCGCATATCCGCCGGCGCATTCACTTCACGCCGTGAATTCGTCAAATGGCGGAAGCCGTTTTCGGTCCAGATCACGCCGACCAGGCCACGCGCCGGGAAGCGCGCCAGCACAGCGGAACCGATATCGCTATCCAGCACGCCGCGCGCATGGGCGGCATCGCGGAACAGGAAGGGCACGTCGAAAACACGCACTTCGGGGACGAAATTGCCGACCGGTCCGGTGGAGGTGAAGGTGCAATCCAGTGTGCCAATCTGAACGCTTTCAATCATTTCACGTTCATTGTCGTTGCGCTGCACCACCACGCGGTAGCGGTTATTGGTCAGACGTTCAAAATTATCCTTGAAGGTGGAAGCGCCAAGCCCGGTATGGCTATTGGGCGGCAGACCGTGCTGGATGGTGATTTGCGGCTGCGCCAAGGCAGGTAGGGCAAAAAGCGGCGCGGCCAGCCCGGCGGCCAGCGTCATGCGACGGAAGATGGACATGAATTCTCCTTGTCTTTTGGTCGGTTATTGGATGGGGCGCAGCGTGACGCCAAAGCCCCGTTAGTCAATCTTGATGCCGCTGTCACGCGCCACCTGGCCCCAGCGCTGCGCATCGCGGTCCAGCCAGGGCTGCAATTCGGCGGTCGGGATCAGCAGGGGTTCGGTATGATGCCCGCGCAGCCGGTTCAGCATCGCCTCATCCATGGATTTGTTGAAGGCATCCTGCAAGCGGGCCAGGATCGGTGCCGGGACGCGGGATTGGGTGAAGACACCATTCCAGACACTCAAATGATAGCCCGCGACACCTTCTTCCTGCAGTGTCGGGATATCGGGCAGGCTGCCGATCCGGCGATCCATGGTAATGGCCAGACCCTTCATGGACCCTTGGAGGATATGCGGCGCTGAGGTCGCGGAGGCATCGAACAACAGGTCCAGATCGCCGGCCAGCATGGCCGCGACCGCGGGCGCAGAACCGCGATAGGGCACATGCACAAAATCAAGACCGGCGAGCTTTTCGAGCATGACCAGTGACAGATGCGCCGATGATCCATTGCCCACCGTGCCAAAGGTCATCTTGCCCGGTTCGGCCTTGGCCCGCGCAATGGCTTCACGCGCGCTGGCCGGGTTGTAGCGCCTCGGCAGGCAGGACATGACATTGGGCATATCCGCCATCATGCCCACCCCCACAAAGGCCTTGCGCGGGTCAAAGCGCGGATCGGGGTATAGGATGGGGTTCACCCCCTGGGTCGCCATGGTGCCAAGGAACAGGGTGTAGCCATCGGGCTCAGCCTGGGCGGCAGCCATGGCGCCGATATTGCCGCCGGCACCGGCGCGGTTTTCCACGACAACAGGCTGGCCGAGGTGCCTTGCCATGGCTTCGGCAGCAAGGCGGCCCATGATGTCGGTCACGCCACCCGGCGGATAGGGTACGATGATGCGCAAGGGCTTGTTCGGAAAGGCGCCCTGGGCGTGAACCGCCGGCGCGGTGAGCATACCGGCGGAAAGCGCCAAGGCGGCGCGTCGAGTGAAGTGCGGCATTGTAAGCCTCCCTTGATTTCTTGACCAACAAACTGTCCGGCTTGGGGCCGTGTTGCAAGCCTTAACTTAACAGGGCCATCGCCCCCCAGCCCAGCAGCAGCACCGCCGCGAGCGATGGCCATAACAGCCGCCAAAGCTGGACGGGCTTGGTGCCATCGGCGAGCAGGCCGCAAATCATGCCGGTGACAGCAAAGGACATGCCCGCCCCCGCTGCGCCAACAAAATTATGCACCCCAGGTGCCAGCACGGGCGGCAGCCCGGCGGCCAGACCAAGCTTGTATTGCACCGGCATCATCGCGGCATTGGACCCGATATTGGTTCCCGTCACGATCCCCGCCATCAGCCCCAGCGGCGGCACGGCATAGGGTGCCAGCACGCCAAGCGCCGCAGCAGCTTCCTGCGCGAGAGCCGCGGTCGCACCGCTTTGACCCATCCAACGCGCCAGCAGCACGTAAAGCAGCATGATCAGCGCTGGTCGCGCACCGCGCTTCAACGCCCCCTGTGCAAGGCCAGCCGCCCCTGAACGCCGCGCCAATAGCAGCAGCGCCACCGCCGCCAAAACCAGGGAGACATGCGTGATGGGAAAGGCCGGCAAATCCGCAAAAGGCTGCCAGGCGGGCGGGTTCGGCACGGCGCGCGCTGCCAAAAGGGCCAGTGTCAGCAAGGCATAGGGCGCCAAGCGCGCGAGCGCCTTTCGCCAGGCAGCGCCATCCTGCGGCGGATCAAGCCGCCACAGCGCGAAAACCAGCGGCAGGCCGGTCGCGATGACGCCAATCACCTCAAAGGGCAGTAGCCAATGGCAGCCAAGAAGCAGCGCGGCGACCGCGACCAGATAGGCCATTTGCGCGCGCTTTTCTGCGGGCGACACGGCAAGCCCCGCCGCCCGGCAGAGCCGCCACAGTACTGGGCCCAGCGCCAATAACCACAGCGCATTGGGCAGCGCGGTGATGCGCGCAACTTCCTGCACGGGCTGGCCGATCAAGGCGGCGCCCAGCAGCGTGCCGGGGCCAAGCCCGCCCCAAGGGATGAGGCATAGCGCGAGCAAAGCCATGGCGCCGGCTGGCGCGCCGATGATCCCCATGCCCCGCAGGCTGGCCAAGGCGAATACCGCGCCCACGCCAAAACCTGTTACACTTTCCAGGAAGCAGCCCGCCAGCAAGGTCGCGATAAAGATGCGGCGTGGCGTCGCGGCTTCTGCATCCTTGCTTGCCTCGACCCCCGAAACCGCAGCGTGAAACAACAGCCCCGCCAGCACCACGCCCATCGGTTGCAGTGCCAGATAGGCGCCGCGCAGGATTTGCTCGGCGAGGAACCCAGGCAAGGCGATGCTGCCAGGGAGCGACACAAAGGCGGCAGGAATCGCCGCAGCAAGTGCCGCGACCACCGCCGGCACCGGCGCCACGCGGCCCGAAAACAACAGCCCAATCAGCAAAAGCAGCGGCAGCGCCTGAAGAGCCAGAATCATGAGGCGTCAGGCAGCCAAGGTGAAGGTCTTGCCGACCGCAGCAGGCACCACCATCGCCTCCCCATAGGCGCGTTCCAGCGCATTCACCGCGCGCCAGCCGGTGCAATGGGCGGGGAAAAGATAGCTGAGGCCAAAGCTGCCGAGATCACGCACCGTCTCGGGGATCACGCGTTCATTGATGCCGGACAAATGAAACCCGCCCATCGCGGCGAATAATGGCACATCAGGAAAGCGCCGCCGCGCGGCATGCAGCACATTCACAATGCCGGTATGTGAACAGGCGGAAAACACAATCAAACCCTTGCCGCGCAGATGGACCGCCATGAAGCGCTCATCGCTCAGCCATTCATCCGCCTGCCAGGGCGTGGTTTCATCATCGCGCGCGACCTGGCCGGGCAGGCCGGTTTCATAAGCCGTGGTGCGCGGGATTTCGCCACTCACGAAAAAGCCATCGGCGATGATGTGTTCATCGCGCACCACCACGGGGCTGGCGCCCATCGCTTCCCAACCTGCGGGTGGAGGCACAGGGTCCATCGGGAAAACCCCGCCATCGGGCTGGCGGCTGCCGCGTTCGCGGAACATGCCGGGGTGGAGATATAGCGGCACGGCGCGCCCGCCATTGGCAGCGCGCGTCATTTCAATCGCCTTGGGCAGACCGCCGGCATGATCCCAATGGCCGTGTGACAGCACCATGGCTTCGATCGCCGCGAAATCCACACCAAGCCGCGTGCCATTGCGTTCCACCGCGTAATCCACCGGGCCGCCATCAAACAACACGGTGCGGGATTTGCCGCCGATCTCAGCGCGCACCACCAAAGCGAGGCCATGATTGGCGCAGCACAGCGCGCCGCCCATGGTGCGCTTCATCCCCTGGCGTCGCAGCCGATCCCATTCGCGCGTCACGAAACTCGGGGTCGAGGAAAGACTATCGGTGACATTATCC
>JBIKWX010000297.1:0-3968 GCA_044356095.1 Roseomonas sp. | reverse complement strand
ATGGATCAGGTTACGGCATCAAACAAGGAAAGCCGGAGGAAGCCCGCATGACCTATCCCAATGTCCAATTGCACGTGAATGGCGAATGGCGCGCCGCGCGCAGTGGCAAGACCATCAATGTGCTGAACCCGGCCAATGAGGAAGTGATCGGCACCGTCGCCCATGCCGAAAAGCCCGATTTGGATGAAGCGCTTGCCGCTGCCGAAAAGGGTTTTGCGATCTGGAAGAAGGTTTCCGCCTATGAACGCGCAAAACTGATGCGCAAGGCCGCTGATCTGGTGCGCGCACGCGCTGATGAGATTGCGCGGCTGATGACCATGGAACAGGGCAAGCCGCTTGGTGAATCCAAGATGGAAATCATGGCCGCCGCCGACATCATTGATTGGTTCGCCGAAGAAGCCCGCCGCGCCTATGGCCGCGTGGTGCCCGCGCGTGCCGAGGGGATTTACCAGCTTGTGGTAAAGGAACCGGTCGGCCCCGTTGCCGCCTTCACGCCGTGGAATTTCCCGATCAATCAGGTGGTGCGCAAGCTCTCCGCCGCCGTTGCCACGGGCTGTTCCATTATTGTGAAGGCACCGGAAGAAACGCCCGCTTCACCCGCTGAACTGATCCGCGCCTTCATTGATGCCGGGCTGCCGCCAGGTGTCGCCAATCTCGTCTATGGCGTACCGGCAGAGATTTCATCCTATCTGATCGCGCATCCGATCATCCGGAAGGTGACCTTCACCGGGTCCACCCCGGTCGGCAAGCAATTGGCCGCCCTCGCGGGCCAGCACATGAAGCGCGTGACGATGGAATTGGGCGGCCATGCGCCGGCGATTGTCTTCAATGATGCCGATCTTGATCTGGCGGCCAAGACCCTTGCCTTCGCCAAATTCCGCAATGCCGGCCAGGTCTGCGTGAGCCCAACCCGCTTCCTGGTGCAGGAAGAATTATATGATGGCTTCGTCGAAAAATTCGTGGCCCACGCCAAGACCCTGAAGGTGGGTGATGGCTTGGCCGCCGATACCACCATGGGGCCGCTCGCGCATGATCGCCGCGTGCCTTGGGTCGAAATGATGGTGCAGGACGCGCAATCCAAGGGCGGCAAGGTGCATACCGGCGGCAAGCGCATCGGCAATAAGGGCTATTTCTATGAGCCCACCGTCATGACCGATGTGCCCAAGGATGCGCGGGCGATGAATGAGGAACCCTTCGGCCCTATGGCCATGATCTCCCGCTTCAAGGATTTGGATGAGGTGGTGGAAGAAGCGAACCGCCTGCCCTATGGCCTCGCTTCCTATGCCTTCACCCGTTCGGCAAAAACCGCGAATGCGGTCGCAGCCCGCGTTGAAAGCGGCATGATGACGATCAATCATCTGGGCCTTGCTTTGCCGGAAGTGCCCTTCGGCGGCATCAAGGATTCCGGCTATGGCTCGGAAGGTGGGCTTGAGGCGATTGAGGCTTACCTCAACACCAAATTCGTCTCCCAGGCTGGTTTGTGACATTGCAGGCCGGTCGGGTTTTTCCTGACCGGCCTTGCTTCATGCGTGGGGCGCCGTGGCGCTGACCGAAACCCATTGGCGAAGCCTGTTCCAGGAGCGTGACTTCCGTCGGCTCTGGATGGTCGGGTTTTCGATTTTTGTGGTGCGCTGGCTGGAAACCCTGGCGGTGGGAGTCTTTGCCTATAACGCCACGGGGTCCGCCTTCATTGTCGCCATGCTGACCATGCTGCGCCTTCTGCCCATGGGCTTGTTCGGCGCTTTTCTGGGCGCGGCAGCCGAGAGGATGGATCTGCGCCGCGCGCAAATCCTGATCCTGGTCATGCAAATACTGGCATCATCAGTGATTGCCGCACTGGCGCTACTGGACATGATCGCAGTGTGGCATTTGGCGGTGGCGGCCTTCATCAATGGTGTCGGTTGGGCGGCAGACAATCCCGTGCGCCGCGCCATGATTGGCGCCGTGGTGGGGCCGGCGCGCATGGGTGCGGCCATGTCCATTGATGTCGGCACCAGCAATGCCAGCCGCATGCTGGGGCCCACACTTGGTGGCGTGTTGCTGGCACTCCTTGGGCTTGATGGCACCTTCGTGTTGGCAACCCTGCTCTATCTGCCGGCGCTGATTGCAGCACTATTGCTGCCACGCACCACACGCAGCGCGGCAAGCCGCCCGGCACCGGTGCTGGCGCGCATTGCCGAGGGCCTCGCGGCCGTGCGCGCCGATCCGCGCCTGAGTGGCACGCTGATGGTAACGCTGATCTATAATCTGTTCGGCTGGCCCTTCACCAGCATGATCCCGGTGATCGGCAAGGATCAATTGGCTTTGGGGCCGCAAGGTGTTGGTATTCTGGCGAGCATGGATGGCGTGGGGTCATTGCTTGGTGCCGTGCTGATCACGCTCTTCATTGGGCCGGCGCTTTATCGCCGCTGCTATCTGGGCGGTGTCACGCTGTATATGGCGATGGTGATCGCCTTCGCGTTGATCCCAAACCCATGGTTTGCGGGGCTGGCGCTGATCCTGGTGGGCATAGGCGGTTCGGGCTTTGGCATCATGCAGCCCACGCTGATTTATCTGGCGACACCTGTGGAATTACGCAGCCGCGTCTTGGGCCTGCTATCAGTTTGCATCGGCATGGGGCCGATTGGCTTTATCGGCCTTGGCATTGCCGCTGAATTTCTCGGCGCGCCGATGGCAACCGCGCTGATGGCCGGCTGCGGGTTGGTGGCGCTGGCGGCGACGCATCGCTATTGGAAACACATCTCCGGCGGATGAAGGATAATCACCATGGACGCCTTGCATGTTTCAGCTTCTGCACTCGCCGCCTGCCTGAAGGCGAAGCGCCAACGCATCGCGGTCGCGGAATCCTCAACCGGCGGGCTGATCGCGGCGGCCCTGCTCGCTGAGCCTGCTGCCTCGGCCTATTTCCTCGGCGGTGGCGTGATCTATACGGCGCAAGCGCGTGAGGCGCTGCTGGGTATCACACCCGCTGACATGGAAGGCATGCGTTCCGCGAGTGAAGCCTATGCCCTGCTGCTCGCGCGGCGCGTGCGCGAAAAACACGGCGCGGATTGGGGATTGGCGGAGACGGGCGCGGCAGGGCCTACCGGCAATCGCTATGGCGATGCGGCGGGGCATAGCTGCATCGCCGTGGTGGGGCCTGGCATTGAACGCGTGATCACGCTGGAGACCGGCAGCGTTGATCGCCGCGCCAATATGCGCCGCTTTGCGCAAGGCGCTTTTGGTCTGGCGATCAAGACGATTGGCTGAAACTGCGCCTATTGGCTCGCCCAGACAATCCGATGCACCCAGGCAATTTCCGGCAATTCGAAGCTATAGCTTGGATGCGCGGGATTGAGGCTTGCGACATCAATCCGCTTGGCCGAATGGCGGCGCAATTCCTTGGCCATCACCTCACCACGGCGCGTGCGCACCACCACGCGATCACCGCGGCGCACCGGTGCAGCGGGGGAGACGATCACCACATCCCCATCGCGAAACACCGGTTCCATGGAATCGCCCGAAATCTCCAGCGCATAGGCATTGGGATCGCCGATTTCCGGCAAGGAGATTTCATCCCAACTGCCGCCCACCGGATAGCCGCCATCATCGAAATACCCCTCACCGCCCGCCTGAGCCAGGCCGATCAGGGGAATGCGCCGATTGACCACGCCGCGCCCACCACGGGAAAGCGCGGTGGCACCTGTAACCAGCGCCGCGAAATCATCCATCCGCGCGCCAAGCGCATCCAAAACCTTGGCGATGCTTTCGGTGGAAGGCCACCGCGCGCGGCCA
Source organism: Roseomonas sp. (assembly GCA_044356095.1). GTDB lineage: Bacteria > Pseudomonadota > Alphaproteobacteria > Acetobacterales > Acetobacteraceae > Neoroseomonas. The sequence goes on along the minus strand of JBIKWX010000297.1, from coordinate 194 downwards.
TCCGCGCCGATACGCTTTGATGGGTTGAAGGCGGTCGGATCCAGCCCGGCCTTCTTGGCAAGGCCCGAAGCCGAAAGCCCGTATTCCGCCGCGAGCGCATCAAGCGCGCGCCAAATATCCTCATGCCGCATGGGCTACTTCCTCATTCTCCCGCGCTGCTGCGGGGTTTCCGAATCCAGATATGGTTCCGGATT